>JAPUJS010000451.1 GCA_027296045.1 bacterium
GCCTCCTCCACAAACCGAAGCACCGTTTCCGCATTCGCATCAAAATCATCCGTCTGCCGGGTTTGTGCCAGCCCGATTCTAAGCATCTTCATAGAGGATCTCCAGGGATATGTGACGAAAGTCGCTCTCTGAACAATAGGACCTTCTCTGCATTTCAATGTCGTTGCTGATAGTCCTCCATAGCCTCGCGATAATACGGGGGTTTCCACTAAAACGTGCCGTATCTGGAGTCAGATATTGTAGCGGTCACTCTATGAAGAATGAGAGTCCCTTCTCAATCCTATTTATGCCCTCATTTGGAGAGATCTTTCCGCTTCTTCAACTCATCCACCACCGGTTTCTGAGGTGCAACTTCACTATAAAGCGCCGAACCCCGCTCATAGGATACTTCCACTTGCCCATCTGTCACTTCCAATCGAGGCACATTGAGCTGCCGGGCGTCCCGATCTGTCCCCCGCATCACTGTCAACTGAGCATCGGTCATCCCCTCTAACAGATCCTCGCCCCACCGGTTCCACGGATGCACCATCTCGCCTCCGGCTCGGTGAAAACTCCGCGACGAATACTTGATCAGGATACCCCGCCTTGGAATCGGATTTTTCCAGGCCGTCGTCCCGTGGGTCATCGCCCCATCGGCAAAAAACAACACGTCACCCGCCTTCATCACCAGCTGCTTCACCAATCCCATATGATCGTCGCACGCGTGCACGCCCGGCGGCATCGGGTATTTCGCCTTGTGGGACCCCGGCACACAGGCAAACCCACCCAAATCCGGCTCCACATCCCGCAACTGCCACGTTGTCGTCACGGCCTCCGAGTAACTCCTCCCATTCTGAAACTGATACCCCATGGGTGGGTACATGGGTTCCCCGCTGTCGTGCAGCGCATGTCCAGACGTCCCTTTCACTGAACAGAATGCCGTCTCTCCGCTCATACGGGCACCGCTGCCACCCATCCAGGTCACCCGGTGCTCTACGGGTGGGTGGGCCACCATCTTTCGAAAAGGCTCACAATAGGGCTCAGGCAGTTCCAACAAACCGCCCAGCGCCGGTCGACCCGTCCCTGCCAGGACCTTGGACCCCCTTGAAAGTTCATCCTCCACCACGATCCGGTCCTCAAACTTGTCGATTGCCTCATTTGCCTTTTCCAGCCATTCGTCATCCATCACCCCCCGCAAGATCATATACCCGTTCAACTCCCAGAAGTAAAACTCTTTCTCATCAATTCCAGAATTCGGATCTCGGATATAAAACGACGGATGAAATACCTTTCGGGATTCATCCACCTTCACCGTTTCTCCATCCGTCACAATCACCGGCGGAGGCGATGAATATTCATAATCCGGCCGATAAAGCGACGCCCGCTGCTCCGGTGTAATCTCCGCATGCCATTCGGGTGACGGATCTTCTTTCACCTTCGGCCCTGTCCCCGCCGACTGCATCGCCGCCCGGCCCACATACTCGTAGCTCAGCAAGCGCTGGGGTCCCTCACCTTGCCAGGGTCGCATCCCCTGTAACACCGTCCCGGCCACCAAAAACAAATCGCCTGCCATCATCGTCGGCTGAAAGGTCAAGCCCATATCGTCTTCACCTGTGGCAATATCGTCCGGCGTCTCCACATTTACCTTGTGGGTGCAGGGCACCAGCACAAATCCGCCGTCGCCTTCTTCCACATCTTCAAGCGCCCAGATCGCCCGCACTGTCTGACAATATCGACACCCATTCTGGAAATAATACGCCCTGGCCGGATCCCTCGGTTCATTGCCCCCCACCAGCGGGGCGGTCACGTCATAGGTCACATCGGATAAAAGTTCAGGCTGTCGGTCCAAACGAAAGCCATAACCCACAATCTGATTGAGAAACCACACCAGCTGGGGGTGTACCAACAAATCTCGAAACGGATCGCGCAATGGAGACGGCCATCCCAGCATTCCATCGGCATGTTCTCCTTCGTCCAGTGCCTGGTTCAGCACATTCACCTCACCCTGGTTCAACACCCCCGGGATGTGCAAATAGCCAGCTACGTCAAAGCAGTAATTCTCTTCGTTGCTCATCAACTCCCGGTCCATCGGAAACCTCCTGTGTAGAAAATTGAACTCGAGCGAGCCCTACCCTTTTGGATATGGTAAGTCAACTTTCCGGTCAAGCCAAGAAAAAGAACACTCGGCCCGGAACAGAGAACCGCCTATCGAAAGGAATTCTCATTGACTTTAAGAGATAGGATCAGGAGATTTAAGGCCCACAGAGATCGATAAACCCCATGTGAAGGACTTGCAAGCCATGAACAGACAAGCCCGAAAATCGCCCGACGAAATCCGGACCCTTCTGGAAGGACCGGTCACATCGATCCCAACATCCTTTCTGGCAAATGGAGACATGGATTGGGACGGGGTTGCCAACATCATCGAAATCGGCCTGGAAGGCGGGAGTGGTGTGATCTTACTGACGGCCGGCGACAGCCAGCTTTTCTACCTGAGCGAAGATGAAATCGCAGAATTGACCCGCTTTACAATCGACCGCACCGCAGGTCGGGCGCTCACGGTCGCAGCAACAGGGGTCTGGCCTACAAGACAGGCTGAAGCTTTCGCCCATCGGTGCGTAGAATGGGGCGTAGATGTGCTCATGTCCGTAACAACCTTTCACGCCCAGGACCCTGAAGGCGTGGCGACCCACAACGCGGCCATCAGCAAGATCATCCCGGTGATGCTGGTCGGATACCCCTCGCACCAGGCTCTCGACATGCTCGTTGACGAACCGGGCATCTGCTGCTTCAAGGAAGACGGACCGGAAGCCTATGCCGCCGAAACCCTGCAAAAATACGGCCACCACTGGAAAATCATGACAGGCGGTGCCCTGTGGCGTCACCTGCTCGAATGGCCCTTTGGCTGCACTGCCTTCATGGACTGGTCCATGACCTTCGCCCCCCACATCGGCGCTGGATTCTGGCAGGCCCTGTGCCAGAACGACGTGGTCGAAGCCAGGCGGATCACCGTCGAGGTGGAGCGCCCCCTGTGGGATCTGCGGGTTGATTTCAGAGGCGGGTGGCAAACCATGTGGAGAGCCGCATTGGAACTATCCGGGGTCGCCTCCCGATACTTGCGATCGCCCCAATTGTCGGCAACAGATGAAGATCTCGAGCGCATTCAACCAACCCTGAAGCAACTGGGCCTGCTCTCAAAGCCATAAAGTCGAAGCACAGTTTCCTGCGGCATTTATCCCCACTTTCATATTCAGGAGGGAATCTCCCGATGAGCAGCCAACCAAATATTCTCTTTATTGTTTCCGATCAGATGACCGCAGCCCTTACCGGCGTTTACGGGCATCCGGTGGTGAAAACACCGCATTTGCAGCGTCTTGCCGAGGATGGCGTGCGCTTTGATTCGGCTTACACACCCTTTCCGCTCTGTTCGCCGGGCCGGGCGTGCATTATGACGGGCCGCCACGCGTCGGAGATAGGTGCCTGGGATAATGGCGCCTTGCTGGCGGCTGATCAATTGAGCTTTGCACACTATCTGAGCCATGCAGGATACGATACGGTGCTTTCGGGCAAGATGCACTTTGTGGGGCCGGACCAACTGCACGGCTTTCAGCGACGCCTTACTACGGATATTTATTCCTGTCATTTTGACTGGGTAAAACCGGAGTGGATTCGTATCAAAGAATCTCAGGGTCGCGAGTGCGAGGAAGTGATGAGCAACCGGCGCGGGTACAATGCTCGGGGATATACCGGCGAAGCGGTGCAGGTGGGCAGGTGGCACAACGCCTTGAGCTACGACGAGGAAGTGCACTTTCGCTCGGTCGAGTATCTGCGATCCAAGGCGCGCAAGAAAGAGGACGGCCCCTTTATGCTGTGCGCTTCATACCACCATCCGCACGAGCCGTTTCTGCCGCCGACGGAGTACTGGGATCTATACGAGGGAGCGGAGATTGAGATCCCCGAGTTCCCGTCGGACCTGGACGAGAGTTATTCCCTGCTGGATCGCAACCTCAACGCCTATCACGGGACCCGGCGCTACAACCTTCGCGATCCGGACGGACTGCGCAGGCTGCGGCGGGCGTACTACTCTTTGGTGACTTATATGGACCGCAAGGTGGGAGAGTTGCTGGATGTGCTGGAGGAGACGGGACTGGCAGATAACACAATGGTGGTTTTTGCCAGCGATCACGGTGATATGCTTTGCGAAAAGGAGATGGTGCAGAAGCGCACGCTCTATGAATGGTCGTGTCGCGTGCCCTTGCTGGTGCGTTTTCCCGACCGATGGAAAGGTGGAACCACCTGTGCTACACCGGTGTCTCTTCTGGATCTGCTACCTACGTTTTGTGAACTGGCCGGCGAAGAAGCCGCGCTGCCACACGACGGCGATAGTTTGCATAAGATTCTGCAAAACGGCGCAGAGGATCGCTTTGTTTTCGCCCAGGCGCATGAAGCGGTGGGCGTGCCGTGCATTATGGCACGGCAAGGGCGGTTTAAGTACAACTATATTCACGGATCCGAAGACCAGCTCTTTGACCTGGAGGCAGATCCGGGGGAGTGGAATAACCTGGTGGGGGATGCCGGGTGTGCAGAGGCTGCCGCGCAGTTACAGGGAGAGATTCTGCAGCGCTTCGATCCCGACCGGATGGCCCGCGAGAATCTGGAGAGTCTTTACAGGCGACAATATATAGCCGATGTGATGAAGGCCAATGGCACCTACTGGAACCACTTCCCCCACTTCGACGCCCGCAAGGGGACGCTGGAACAGTACCTGGCGTGAACGGTGTCGAACAGTCGATCGCCGAAGCAATCGTTTACTGGTAGGTGAAAGAAAAAGCGGTGAAACAATCGCTGTTTCACCGCTCACATATTACATCTCCAAGAAGGTCATCCATCCACCTGCTCGGCCAATGCACATGTAGCTGGCGAGCCGTCTGCTTCTGCAAACACCTTTCCAAATTCCTCCCGAGACACCTGTCGCGTGTTCTCTCCTCGATATTGAAATTGCAAAGCCCTGCGCCCGTGCGGGCTCCGGTTCGGAGGCGTTTGATGCGGCAACATCGCCGAGAAAATCATCGCGCCTCCAGCCTTCATTTCCACCGGAACCGCATCGCTATAATCCAGCCGACCTTCCACAATCTGGCAATCAATCTTGTGCACATGTTTAAATGCCTCGCCCTTGTGCCTGCCCGACAACACGTGCATACACCCGTTCTCCACCGTTGCATCATCCAGCGTAATCCAGGCCGTAGCAATCGCCTCTAAAGGCAACCAGTCAAAATATGCGTTATCCTGATGCCAGGGCTTTTCCGATCCAATAAACGGCGGTTTGGAAAGGGCCATCTCGTTCTTCAAAATCACCTTTTGCCCCAACAACCGCTCCACAAACCCTTTGATCCGCGGATGCGCTACCAGGGACTGAAACGTGGGATGCGCCTGGTGATACCCGTACAGCTTGCGAAATTTGAGCTCGGCTTCGGCATTTTCCAACGCCAGCGGTTCTTCGACACTCGACTCAAAGTGGATACCAAACGGGCCATCGGCCTCCTGGACCTGAGTCCCTGCATAGTTTCCCTTTGTCCCGGCCTTTGCTTTCCGAACCCGTGCCCGTCCCTCACGCGCCTCGTCCATCAATCGCCACGTGATCTCGCTCAAAGCCATCCGGCCCGCCTCGACCTCTTCGGCGGTCAACACGTTCTCAAATGCCAGATACCCATCCCGGTAAAACTGTGTCACCTGTGCATCGTCCAGGTCCTCTGGACAGTCCGGTAAACGCAACGTCGATACAGACATCCTGCCTCCTGAGGATAAAAAATCGCAACATCAAACATCTGTTTCCAAATAGAATTTAGGGCATTTCAAAACGATTGGCAAGAAACATCGAAATTTGAAGAAACGCGGTATCGATGAAGAGCTCATCAACGAAGCCTTAGCCGAGGTCTCCCGGGAATAATGGGGTGAATGCCCGGGTGCAAAGTCTATTTTTACAATTGGTATAAGATTCAAAGTCTCTGTTGTCGATGACAACAAACTACCGTTGATCAAGGAGATTGTCATGGTCCACATCGTCAAACCCGACCAGAGAGATTTAAAATTGTATGACGCTTCCGATGCCACCGTGCACGTATCTGACCCCATCGTCGGCAAAGATGACTGCCTCTCGGCCGGCTTTACCGAATACATCAAACCGAGCAGGCTGGAATGGACCTTCGACTACAACGAAGTCTTTTTCATGCTCGAAGGCGCCCTTGAAGTCCTGGCCGGCGGACAGGACCCCGTCAAATTCGAAGCCGGCGACCTGGGTTACATCGAAAAGGGCACCCAGACCGTCATTACCGTTCCAGAACGTGCCTTGCTCCTGCACGTCACCCAACCCGCATGGCGGGGTTAACCGGATGAATCCAGACCCAGCTGTCGCGCCACAATCCGGGCGTTCTCTTCTGCCGGCATATCGTCCTCCTTCATGCATGTGCTGCCGTCGTGTCCTTCTTAAACTCCGGCATCACGTGTTCAGAGAACATCCTCAGCGATTTACACACCCGTTCAGGTGCCAGATCCCCAATCCGTGTCCATCCCATAAAGTGCTGCAATCCGGTATTTTCCTGGATCCACCTGATCCGATCCGTCACAAAATCAGGATCGCCCACAATCGCGTGCTCCGCCAGGATTTCATCTCACAAAATATCCGCACCTATCTCCAAGCCAGCTTCCACACATCCGACGTCATATTGTTGCCCGCCACCATCCACAGGGCGTCCCCATAGACAAACACACTGGCCGCGTGCCTGGGTGCCCAGGGCGTATCGGACAGTTCGTTCCAGATCACGCCATCGGCGGAATACCATACATCGTTGCGATTACCACCTTGTTTATTGTATCCCTCCATCACCCACATATGCCCATCAAACACGGCAACCTCATGGTATTGACGCGGTGCCCAGGGTGCATCCTCCATCTTCTGCTCCCAGTGAACACCATCTTTTGAACACCACACATCGTTGTAAAAAATCCGATCTGGCTGATCCGGCGTATCGTATGTGCCCCCACCCAGAATCCACATCCGATCTCCAAAAACCACACTCCCGCCAATCATCCCACGCGGTCTCCAGAGCACCCGGTCGTTTACAAGCTCCCAATCAACCCCATCTTTTGAACGCCAAACATCGTGATAAAACACCTCGGGCGCTTTCGCAAATTGCGGTATGGTCTGCCCGCCCATCACCCAGATCCAGCCGTCAAAAACAACCGTATAATGAACTGCCCGCGGCCCCCAGGGCACCGCTTCATTCACAAGCTCCCAATCAACCCCATCGGAACTGCGCCACACATCATTCTGATAATGCCCCTGGTTGCAATCCCCCCCAACGATCCACATCAACCCATCGTGAACAGCATACCCTGCCGTGTGACGCCCTTCCCAGGGTGCCTGTGCATTCTCCAGCGTCCACAGATCGCCATCGGTCGAAGACCAGACTTCACTGTTACAAATGTGAGGAAAATACACCTTATCCCTCGGGTTCCATCCACCCAGAAGCCACATCCGGTCCTGAAACATCAGCGCCCCGGCACCATCCCGGGCGGCGAAAGCGGCGTTTTCTGTGATGCATTGCCAGTGATAGGCACCCGATTCGGGTTTAGAATCTGCACCAACACTTTGTGTCATGCCTGCCCCTCCAAACGGTGTCTCCACTTCACAAGCGCATCCGCAACCGTCTCCACCATCTCCCGCACGTCTGCGTTATGAGATTCAATGCCATCCGGCATCGCCTGTAAAAACGTTCGGATGGTCCCGGCCTGCTCGTTCACATACCGATCGCCATACACATTGTGCTCCGGCTGCCTCGGATCGATCAGCACCTTCCGATTGTCCAGCGGATCGACATGATAATTTTCAAAAATCGCCTCTTCGATCGCCCTTGCTTTATCCCGCATATGAGCCGGCATCGACGTCGGATCGTGCATCCCGATACTCCGGGTAAACCCCTCCCGTGTAAAATGCGCATGCACTTCAATCGAAGCATCCGGTTTCAGATCGAGTAAATAATGCCACAGCGCCTCCGTCTCTCGTGCCGCGCCCTTTCCTTCCACCAGATTATTAATCCCAAACTTCGGCACTTCCCCCACCGCATTCGTCACACTGTGCCCCACATAAACCCCGTCCGGATTGGTCATCGGCATCAAACAAAACTGAACCTCATCCAGCAAGCGTCGCGTTCGTGCCGTCGGAATGGTCAGCCAGTGTGCCACATGCAGAATCCCCCACGACACGGGTTCACACGACTGCATCGTTGCATCCACCAGCAACTTAAGTTCGCGTGGTTCCGTTTCCAGCACAGGAATCGGCCGTCCCTGTGCTGAAGTTCCGATCTCCCGATATGTCCACAGATCATACCGCTGTGCCAGCCGACGGGCCTTCTCGCACACGACATCCGGCTCTTCATAAGGCGCCGAAGCGATACGCACCGATTCTCCGGGTTGAAGGTCCACAGAAGCATTCAGATATTCGTGGGCCTTAAAATCTGTATCTTCCGGCGAAATCCACTCCCACCCCCCGTCCTCACGCCTGAGAAACCAGGGCGGATAGAGATAGCTCGATCCCTTTTCGCTAAACAAAAATCTCAGCGTGACCCGCCTGGAAACGTCCCCGATATTTCGCACCCGAACGTGAGCCATATACTCTTTCGGCACGCCCTTCCCATCAAACAGTTCATCCAGCAAATCCTGGAACCACTTCGGAATCTCCTCGGGCTTGTAACCGATTTCATAAACTCCCGGTCCCAACACCCGCATCTCACCGGCGCTGCTACACGGAAACGCATCGTCAATCACAATTCCGAGATCTGTATCTTCTAGCCTCATGGCTTACGCATCCTCAATCGTTAACACCTTCTGAAACCTCGCCGCCAGTGAGTGCGCGTAAATCGTTCGGAAATCTGCCTCCACAAATCCAAACATCTCAGATAACAAACGACACTCCGACCCCATACTGCATTCAAAGGGTCCGGGATCGTCCGTGTTTATGCTAAAACTCAACCCCATATCTCTGGCCAGGCGAATGGGGTGATCCTCAATCCGCTCGATACTCCCCGTCTTCAAATTGCTCGTCGGACACATCTCAATGTGAATCCCCCGTTCGGCAATTGTTTCAATCAATTTTTCATCCTGAAACAACCGCACCCCGTGTCCGATCCGATCTGGAAATCCGTGTTCCAGTGCATCCCAGCCAGACTCCGGACCACACCATTCCCCTGCATGGATCTCGATCCCCAACCCCGCCTCGTGAAACCGCTCAAACGTCTTTTGATAAGGCCTGACCGGATTCCCCGGCTCAACACCTGCCAGGGCAACCCCAACGACCAACCCGGCCTCGTAAAGGGCAAAAATACGCTCGGCGACCCCTTCAACCTGTTCGGGCGACTTACCCCGCCCGAAGGCCGCTAGAAACTCAATCTGCAAATCTCCGCCTGCCTGCTGCTGTGCCGCAGCCCGAAATACACCGACCTGTTCCACCGCCTCGACCAGATCCACCGGGATCTCCGAGCCCGAAATCATCACCTCTGCATATACCACCCGATCTTGCTTCAACCGGTTGATATAATGTGCCAACACCGCATGGAAATGTTCGAGTTTACCCACAACAGATTCCACAACCCGCCACCAGCCTATGAATCCATCAAAATCCGCAACAGGATATAACCCGTCAAAATCCTCCGGACGAATTGGAAAAGCGGAATCGTCCGCCCGGATGTCGCGCACCATCTCGGGGTCGGGTATTCCGTCCAGATGACAGTGCAGTTCCACTTTGGGAATCTCGTCAATCGTCATAGGCTTTCTTCCCAACGTTGAATATGCTATGAACTCAACAGGTCTATGGACCTGTCCCCCTTACGCTATGATTCCAATCACCTGCGTCCGGGCAGGCAGGCTTACCCGTTTTGAATAATGCGTCACCCGAGTGACTTCCTGCCCGTCTGCGACAATCGGCAACGCCTGCTGAACAACAAAATCCGCAAAATTCGGCGCATTATAAGCCACATAGGCCGGAGAAAGCCGTTCAATGTGCCGGTCCACATCCGCCCCCAAATCCGGAAATGCCAGAGGTCCGGTGTCCACCTGGTACACATCCCGGATATCATTCGCATTCATCGTCTTAATCGGAAATTCCAGCACCGCACGAAGCGTCGCCTCTCCAATCTCCACCCGCCCAATCAGCGGCACGTGATCTAAAGATGCCTGAACAATCTCCCGATTCGAAGCCAGTGCCTGCCCCTCAACCTTCTCCAAATGAAACGTCACATCCTCAAACCGATCCCGCCACAGGCCTTCTTCCCGAAATCCATGGGTATGCGTTGACCGGGTGCGAAAAATCGCAAATTCCTCATCCGCAAAAATCCCACAGAAATCGTAATTATCCTCGCTGAACAGGCCCCGATCCACAAACACGGATTCCGACTTGCAGGATGCAAAAAAGAAATACTCGGTCGTCGAGCCGGATGCTTGATCCCGCAAGGTACAGACAGATTCCACCTGCAACCGAGCGTTGTTTTCACGGCCGCGTGTCACAAACGTGACAAAAGAACGGGCGTAATCGTAAACCGTCATGTGTAAAACCTCCTGTCATCACGCGGGAGGCGTTGCCTGCAACGCATTTCCATCGTCCACCTCGCATCCGGCAAAGAGCGTTTCCTGAACCGCCAGATCGTGCGCCTGCGAATAATCCGGCTCCTTCTCTCCTCGAATACACGCCTGCAATTCCCGCAACAGGGTTGGGAACGTATCGGGCGGCTCCCTCTCCAGGTCTTGCCAATCTGCCTGATACCCTTCGACCGCTTCTTCAAAACACAAGCTCAAATTCTTCGACCCAATCGGCGCATGAATCGCCGCTCCCGCCGTCCCGTGCACCTCAATCCGGCGTGCCGAACCCACATGCATGCCCCCCATATCAATGGTCCCCAACCCATCTTCAAAATCGTGTACCACCACGGCATTGTCCACAATCTCACGTTTGCCGTAATGCGCCCGCAAAAACGGATGCACCCGCGTGGGCTGTCCCATCATGGCCACCATCATATCTATTAGATGTCCGGCCATTTCAAAATAGACCCCGCCATAATACACACCAAACTCTTGATACAATTCCTTGTGCCACGACTTCGGTTTGGGAATATGTCCGCGAAAAGCAAAAATCTGCCCCAACGCCCCCGCCTTCGCCAACCGGATCATCTCGTGAACGGCCGGGTTATAACGCCACATATACGCCAGGTTCAGCACCAATCCCTTATCCGAAGCCAATTTCTGAATCCGCTTGAACTGATCCAGATTCACGCCCGCCGGTTTTTCCAACAACACATGCTTCCCCGCCTCCAGTGCCTGTTCTGCATAATCCAGGTTCTGATACACGTGTCCTTCCACAATCACCGCCTCGGCCTCGCTCTCTAGAACTGCCTCTACAGAATCAAAAACCGGAATCTCATCAAAGTATTCCGTCCAACCCTTCTTTCGCCCTGCGATCACTTCAGAATCGGAATCATACATCCCCACCAGTTGAACCTCATCGGGTCGCTGAACCGCTTCCCGTACGTGCATACTGGCATGGCTGTGCCAGGTGCCCAAAAACGCGAACTTCAACCGCATCTAAAACCCTCCTTTAAGAATATTCCAACAGCACCATAAACCCTTTGCCCCGTCTGGAACGATAAGCCTTGAATCCGAGCCCTAAAACCACTATGCTTCTCCACAGATCCAATACTCTGACGGTTAACTGAAAATAGGGAACAGACCATGCCCGAACCTATTTCTCTCCAACCCGGACAAAAGCAACTCTTCCTGGACGACTTCGTCGTTCAAGAAATCCAGCACCTCGACCGCACCATGCACCGCCCCGAAAAAAGCGACCCCCTCCTCAAGGCCGATCGTCCTTCAGACGGGTCCCATATTGCCATTGCCTCGGCCCCGATGTGGATCCCCGATGAAGGCATCTACAAATTCCCCTACGAAGTTCGCCGGGACGACAGCAATGGCAAAGAAATGGCCCTGGCTGTCTCAACCGACGGTCTCCACTGGGAAAAACCCGACCTTGGACTGGTCAGCTTCGAAGGCTCTACCAAAAACAACCTCTTCCCCACGCCCGACAACCGACGTCTCTGGCACATCGTCTACGACCCGGACGACCCCGACGATGCCCGCCGCTACAAAGGCTTCGTCACCGTCCCCGGTGGCCGCCACCCCGTGGTCAGCCCCGACTGCCTGCACTGGACCAAGCTCGACATCGATCCTCAAACCCTGCCTTCAGGAGACGCCGGTACACTCACCTACGACCGCGACAACAAACAGTTTCTGGGCCTGCTCAAATTCAAAAGCCAGTACGGCCGGGCCTACAACCTCACCACCAGCACCGACTTTGCCAACTGGACCGAACCCCGCTTCCTGTTTGGCACCGACGAAGAAGATCAAACACAGGCCATAGACGTCATCCGCCGTCGCCTGGCCAACCCCAACTTTGCCAAACCCCTCATGGTCGCTCCCGATCCCTCAATTGGTTGGCGAGAACCCGATCCCTCACCCTGGCGCGGCGACCCCACCTGGCGTGCCGAATGCTACAATATGGGCGTCTTCCCCTACGAAGGCCTCCACATCGCCACCCTCATGATCTATTACCCCACCGGCCCACGCCTGCCCGAAGGCACCAACTGCGACGGCTTCCACCACATCCAGCTGGCCATGACCCGTGACCTCAAAACCTGGACCCGCCTGGGCAATCGCGAACCCTTCATCGGCCCTTCTCCCCTCAGCAAAGGCCTTGTGGGCAACTACGACCGCCTCCAGCTCCAGGTCACCAACCAGCCTCTGGACCGTGGCGACGAACTCTGGTTCTATTACGAAGGCATGAAAAGCCGCGTCCCCCAGCACGACCGCTGGACCGATGGGTCCCCCCGCGATCCCTCCACCCTCACCCCTGAAGAACGCGCCGATTGGCTTGAAGACACCCTCTCCGGCGTCTATGTCGCCGTCCTCCGCAAAGACGGCTTCGTCTCCCTCGACGCCGAACCCCAGGGCGGCCAGATTCTGACGCACCCCCTCAAATGGGCCGGCGACCACCTCTTCCTCAACCTCGACGCCCCGGCCGGCCACGCCCGTCTCGAACTTCTCGACGCCCGGGGCGTTCCCATTCCCGGCCTGTCAGGCGAAGACGCCCCCATCGTACACGGCGATGGCATCTGCCTCCACGTGCCCTGGCCCCGCAACCTGTCGGCCCTGTCCGGTCAGACCGTTCAGCTCAGAATCCACCTGCAAAACGCCCGGCTCTACGCCTTCTGGACGGCTTAGGACAAATCCTGTCCTGACTAGTCGCCAATGCCGTGCTGTGAAACCAGCCGGGCATATGCCACAATTTGAAAAGCCCGTCTTCCGGATCGTACCAGGCGCAATCGTTTTTTTGTGTTGACCCAAAAAGCAATTCGCTGCATACTTGAATAGGTCAACAGTCATCCAGACGCTTTATCAGGGAGCAACCATGGACGCACAGGAACGCTATTACTGGGACATCGCCGGTCATCTTGTGGTCCGCAATGTCCTGACACCGGAAGAAATTCAGGCTGCCAACGAAGCTCTCGACTATGCCCAGCAATGGGTGGCCACCGGTGAAGAGGACGGAGGTGCTGGTCATTCTACTTTCCTCAAAGGCGCTGGTGCGCGATGGTATAAGGGCGACAATCTCCTCAATATCGAAAAGCCCTACTGCAACATCATCCGCACCATGCTTGCTCACCCCAAAGTGATCTCCAGGCTCAAAGTCATGTGCGGCCCCGGCTTCCGTCTGGACCACGGTCCCCAGTTTAACAACGCCACCAAAGGCACCGTAGGCCTCACCCTCCACGGCTCGGGCGAACCCCACAGACCCTATGTGGCCTACCACCATCAGGCCGGAGAAACTCACTGCGGCGGCGTCACTGTCACCTGGAACCTCACCGATTGTCCGGCGGGCGGCGGCGGCTTTGCTTGCGTGCCCGGCTCCCACAAATCCAAATTCCCAATGCCTGATGGGGTGCGCTACTGCGACAAAGACATGGGCACCGTCATCCAACCCGAAGCCAAAGCCGGCGATGTCCTCTTCTTCATGGACGGCGCCCAGACCCACGGCACGCATCCCTGGACCAACGATCACGAACGCCGATCTATCCTCTTCAAATTTGCTTCTCGAACCGCCACACGTGGCGGCCAATCTGCAATCGTCGCTGACCCCGAAATTTACTGGGACAAAGCAATCGTAGACGGCATGACCGACGAACAGCGGGCCGTCATGTACGGCCCCTATTCTGGCCATGGAGGCAGGGTTCCTTACCTGAATGTAGAAAACGACGGCACGATTCAGGCCGAAGGCAAAAAGCCGACAGCAAAGGCCGTTGAAGAAGCCAAAGTCGAAGGCACACTACCGATTGCAAAAAGTGCCTGATCTTTTGTGGATCGCATAGCTTAGAAAAACGGGGTGCTATCAAGTAGCATCCTGTTTTTTTTAAGCTACGTAATATGATTTTCACATCAGGGGGTCGGCACAGGATGTGCCGGATACAAGCACGGGGTTTCGCCCCAACCCATAACCCCTCGCGAATAATGAGTTCGCCCGGCAATCTACTCCCGGTCACCGGCGTTTCTCGAGAACCACCAGATTAGCGCGAGCCTGTGTGTTCTTAGGGTCCAGTTGGAGCACCTCTTTCCAAATAGCCTCGGCCTCTGTCATTCGCCCTGCATTGGAGTACACGACCCCCAGGTTCACGTAAGCCTGGAAATAATGCGGAGATAACCGAATCACCGTCAAATAGGCCTTCACGGCCTGATCCACCTCACCCGTCTCATGGTAGAGATTTCCCAGATTAAAATAGGTCAGCGCCTGATTGGGTTTTAAAGATACCGACTTTCGGTACGCCCTAACCGCAGATGCGTAGTCCGCCTTCGCCTTGTAGAACACCCCCAGGTTGTTCCAGGCATCCGCATACTTCGGCCACAGAAAAATGGCCTGCTCATAGTTGGCAAGCACCTGGTCCAGCAGTCCGGCAGCGTGCCGGGTCCGGCCCAAATTGTTGTGTGCCTTAGCACTGGCGGGCGCCGACCGAACCTGCGTCTCAAAAAACACACCTGCATGAGCCCAGGTCCGATTCTGCGCTACCGTCAGGCCACCATAAAACACCAGAATCACACACGCCAAAATCCAGGCCAACCCACTCCGACTCAACATCCACACCCCATATCCCAAAAGCAAACAGAAAAACACAGATGGCGAATACGTCAGACGCTCTCCCATGATCGTACCGATAACCAGAAAAAAATTGCTCGTCGGGACAAACAGAATCCCATAACTCACCACGCTATACAACACAAAAAGATGACTCCTGCGCAGCCTCAAGCCTGCCATAATCCCTCCGAGCATCAGAGCGATGAACCCCAGCACTTGCCCGTCGAGCAGGGTAGAAACTACAGGAATCTGCTGATACGAATAATCTGAAGACAACCCCACAGGGATAACCTGCAGTTTCAGGTAATCGAACTGCACCCGGGCAGCTGTGAGTATCTGCTCCCAAAACGACGCAGTCACAATGGGATTGTCGAGTTCTGAAATCTCCTGCACGATGCCGCCCACAACCTGGCTGCGTACACCCAGCCAGAGGGCCAGAATACCCGCGTACATCCCATAAGAAACGGCCGTTTGCCGCCTATCTTTAAACCCGAAGCACACGTCTGTCCACACCACCAGTGGCAAGAACGCAATGGCCGACTCTTTGCTGCACAAGGCCAGAAAATAACACAGCGCTACCCGCCCCCTGCGCGCCTGCATCCGGTGCAAAATCAGAAATCCCAGCCCGAAAATTAGAGCCAGGATCTCCGACCGATTCACAATCCCAGCCACCACCTCCGTGTGAATCGGATGGGCTACAAACAACAACGCCACTGCCAACCCCAATCCGCCCGCCAGACCTACTTTCATGCAAAACACATACACCATACAACCGGCAAAGGCATGCAGCAACACATTGACTGCATGATATCCGACAGGATGAACGCCTGGAAGGCCAAGCACCCGGTTCAAACCGTAATTCAAAGATAGACTCCACACCGTCAGCGGACGATACAGAGTGTCCGACTTTTTCAACGCCCCCCAGTATCGGCCACTAAAAATAGCCCCCACATCCCAAGGGGTGCGCAGACCGTTCTGGTGCGGTATTAACTCGGCGTCGTCGAACAAAAGCTCATTTGGAAGCGTATTTCCGTAAAACAGGCACGCACACAGTACGATCACTCCCAGAGCCTTCCTCGAATCGATTCTGGAAGTGTGCTTTCCATCGCCCAGATGCTCTTGATTGTCAACCTGAAATTCTGTCAACTGTGAATTCCCCATCGTCAGAACGGCTCAAAAGCAATCTGAAGCCCGGTGCGACACAACCGGGCAGGTTAATCGACCTGTCCCATCAGAGCTTTGAGCCTCTTTTTGGCCTCCGGACTATCAGGTCTGAGGTTCAGGGTCTGCCGGTAGGCGGCCAGAGCTTCTTGTGTTTGGCCAACTCGCTCGTAGGCCTGGGCCAACCCCAGGTATATCTCGGGATCGTCGGGTTCCAGGTCTCTAGCCCGATTGAAGAAAGCGATTGCCTTGAGGTGCTGGTTCTGGTTGTAGTGCAGAGCGCCCAGATAGATGAGTGCATCGACTGCATTGGAGTTGAGATCAAGGGCCTCCTGATAAATGGTCAGAGCTTTGTCGAGCTTTCTCATTTTGTGATACTCTCTGCCCAGGTTGAGGTGGGCTGCGCGGTACTTTGACTCTCCGGGTTCTAGCGTGAGGGCGTTGAAGAGGGCCTGATGCGCGAGTTCGAACTTACCCACAATCTTCAGAATTTGTCCCATCAAGTACCAGGCATCAGATAAGGTGGGCTTAAAAGAGACGGCGTCTTTGACCACCTGAAGAGCTTCGGATAAACGTCTCTGTTTGAGCAATGTGTTTCCAACGTAGATATACAGTCTTTCTAGTCTGGCCGACGTAAAGTGCTCCTGAAGCCCCTGCTTGAGGGCTATTTGATACATATCCATAGCTTTCTCGGGCGCGTCGGACTTATCGTAGAGGGTCCCGATGTAAAAATATCTGAGCGGTGCCTGGGCGAAAAAGGGGTCGGTATTATAGGTGGTATCGGGACGGATGACGTAGAGCAGATCCGTCTCTCCGACCCTCACCGTGTGGATAATTTCTCCGGGGAACACTTTGTGCCGGTCGTACCGGGTTGTGCTCATATAAAGGTCAGCATCTTCGGGGTCGGATGTCAAGCTGGATGAATTGGAAGTCAGCGGTGTAAAGTCATAAAAACTGTAGATTCGGATCTTGCCCAACGGTTGGGTAGGATTAGCCTCGACCCACTTCAGACCCTGCCTGTAGCTGTTTTGCCAGTAATCGGTGTCGTAAGACCTGGCAGCTCTGTCGAGCCCACCGGCCAAAATCTGGTTAAAATATACGTATTCATTTGGGTGTAGCCGAACCATTTCCCACAGCGTCAGCACCAGCAAAAATACAACCAGAGTACAAAATCCTCGGCGCAACATTTCAGATTGAATTCGTCGATACA
>JAPUJS010000452.1 GCA_027296045.1 bacterium
GCCGACGCCCATCGAGAAAAGCTCTAGTAACTCCCTGCCGTAGTTCTCATTGGGCTCACCCTTACGGTTTTCATTATTGTCAAGCCAGAAAATCATGGCGGGGTCTTTGGATAGCTCAAGCAGAATCTCTCGCATATTTGAAAGACCCACGCGCCGGAAGGTATCGATCTGGCGGGCAGAAGCAAGGGCATGCTGATTTTTGCTAACGCCAGTGGCGAACACGTGATGCCAGAAAAGGGTCATTTTTTCTTCGAGAGGACGCTTGCTGTTGATCATGCGATACATCCACTGCTCGGCGTACCCTGCTTCGAAGCTGCCAAAATAACGTTGAAAAATATCCTCATCAATAGGATCGCAACGTTCCGGCTCCACCAGGTCTTCCACGACATTTTCGTAGCCCTTTTTGACGTAATCCTCCAGCTCCGTTCTCCTGGCTCCAAACCCGGCTCGACGCATCAGGTGGGCCATTAATGCAATATCTTTGTCCGGCATTTTGTCCTCCTTTGCTGAAATACCCGCTGGTTGTGATTCTCAGTTCCGGTTCCTGAAATGGAAATTACGTTATATCCTCCTGTTTTCGCATAATTTAAGTTCGAAATGTGCTTTATACAGGTCTATTCTTCAATATAACACGCTTTAATTTTCATGCTATAGTATATCTTCATCCTGGACAAGAGGCAACTCGATATTGTCGGGACCTGGAAGTGGTGTTCACCAAAGAATTAGAATTGACAACCTCTGACCGTATTACCTATTTTGATCCCAACCTCACTGTTTCAGAATCGCATGTTTCAAAGGGAGATGCCATGGTGTGGCTTGTGACGACACTCATCCTCTGGTTCTGGATGTCTATTTCGCCGTCTGCAGAGGTCCGGAAAGAATGGTGGTCCAAGGAGGCTCCGTCTGTGACCGAGGCCTTTGCCAGGTATGCGCCCCGGCGGATCGGTATCTTGCTGGTGGCCTTTGATCGGACACCCAAACCGGGAATGCGTTACTGGAAGGACTCCGAGAACAGGGGACCGAGGCCCAAACGGATGCCCGATCGGTACGAGTTACGTCTCTACGATGTTTTGCGCCAGGCACTTCAGGGGCAAGGCTACGAGGTTCAGTGCCTTAACACGCGACCCTGGCGCGGATTGCGGCTGAGGGAGGTGGTGGCACAAGCCCAGGATGTCGATGCGGTTTACACGGTGCATTACACCGTATCGTACACGCATAAGGTCTGGGACCGGATGGATTATACCTGGTGGACGCCTTTTAAGGCCATGCGTTTAAAGGTCCGGTGTGCGGTGTTCGATGTCTCGAGTGGGGATCTCATTTACGGCCTGGAGGGCGAGACGTTGAGCACTGAGGCGCTCTACGCTGAACTGGGGGACATCATGGCGGAAGAACCCCTCTATCCGAAAGGATATGACGAGCACGGGAAATACAACACGTATCAGATTGCGATCTATCAAACTTCGGTACGGGATCCAAAAGAAGGGGAACGCTCCATTCCAATGATTCGAACTGGAAAGGGGGCACTTGATATTTCTCTTGTGAAGAATCCAGTGGACGGGGGGCAGATTTATGATCCGATGACGCTGCGAGAGGTCCAGAAGGATGCTGAAAACAGGAGCGTTCTGAACCGGCTACTGAACCATGTCGCGTATCGGCCGCAGACGGAAGAGATCGCCTATTTCGAACGTCTCACCATTGGACAATGTGGGGAGATGCTGGGCAAACAGATCCCAAAACCTTGAGAGGATTTATGCTGGGTGTGATGACACTTCTTTTGCTGGGGATGGCGGGGGCGGAAGAGACGGGGAAGGATCTGGTGCTGATCCGGGCTGGAGAAACCCGGGCCTGGTTCTATATGGATGCAGCCGAGGTGACCGTGGCGGCCTTCAGAGCGTTCGATCCAGACTTTGCGCCTGAGTATTTTAAAGACAGCAATATGCCGGCAACGGGGATTTCTTTTATTCAGGCTCAGGCCTATTGCAGGGCCGCAAACAAGCGGTTACCGACCTCGAAGGAGTGGCAGCTGGCCTGTCAGGGTCCTGGGAGGCTACAATATCCCTATGGGAATCTCTATGATCCCACAAAGGCCCGGGTGGGTCGCAAGGCCTGGACTGACGGTCCCAAAGCTGTCCGGTCTTATACACCCAACGAATTTGGACTTTACGATCTGACGGGGAATGTGTGGGAGTGGGTAGACAACGGAGAGGCGACAGGCGAGAAGCGCTATATCCACGGGGGGGCCTGGACCGATGGTCCCAGGCGGACCCGGTGCGGCGTGCGCCTGAAGAAATCTCCCGAAATTGCAGCGATCAATTACGGGTTCCGATGTGCCCGGTCCTTAACAGAAGCCGACCGGGTGCGGCTTGCGGAACGGGAAGCTGAGGCGATGCGGAAAGCGCAGGCGGCCGGGTCGGCCGAGCGCGCTCGGCGTGCGGCGAGAGTGGCTGCAGAGGAGGCTGAGATCGCCGCACGGGCCCGGCAGGCGCTGGAGGCGGAGGCCGCTGCTAAACGTGCGAAGGCGGCAGAAGCAGCTCGGAAGGCCGAAGCCTTTTCCCGGAAGACTGCCGGAATGGTGCCGGTAGGTCTTCGGGAAGCGTTTTATGTGGATCGACACGAGGTGACCGTGGCCGATTTTCAGGCATTTGACCCTTCCTATCGGCCGGGTGAATTTGCCAGAGGGCGCCGGATGCCTGCCACAGACATTTCCTTCGAACAGGCAGTGGCCTACTGTCGGTCGCTTGGCAAACGCCTGCCTACTCCCGAGGAATGGAAGACCGCGTGTCGGGGAGAAAAATCTGGCGAGTATTCTTATGGTTCCCGATATGATGCCTCTCAGGGGCGGACGGGCAGAGCCTGGTATGCGGGCGCCGATACCGTTGGCACGGGAACCTCCAATGATCTGGGCGTTAGCAATATGGTGGGCAATGTCTGGGAGTGGGTGGACGGCTGGTATGACAGTGCAAAGACACTGCGGCTTCTACATGGGGGGAGTTGGGCAGATGGAAAGGAGACGGCCAGGTGTGCAGGGGAAACGTGGGCCAAACCCGGCACAAGACGTATCGATGCTGGATTTCGGTGTGTGGTGGACAGGGAGTGAGAGAAAGAATTTATTCGCAAGAAATCGTGTCTATCCTTAATTTTTAACGAAGGAGGTTCTGGTGGGCGAAAATAATCAAGTGGTTTATGTCTCCAATTCCACAATCGAACGTGTGAAAGGACCCCTTCGGAGGGCATATCTGCCCCAGGTCGAAGGTCCGGTCCATTTTGGCGTGCATTCGGAAATTGCCGAGCACTATGGTGTGGATCTTGAGGTGCATGAGCCCCATGCGACCACCTTGGATTATATTATTGCCGCAACCGGTGGCTGACTGACGGGTACTTTTGGAGGCGCGCTGGAAGCGCGTGAGATTTCTGCCGGTGAAGGGGTGCTGTCGGCGACGGTTCGAGGTGAGGTGGAGAAAGAAAACAATGTGCTGGTGATTCGACGGATTCACGTGACGTATCATTTGAAGGCCGATGCAGATAAGCGGGAGGTGGTGGAACGGGTGCATGATATGCATGCGGATTATTGTCCTGCTTATCGGTCCATCTGTTCGAGTATTGACATTACGACGGAACTGGAGTTAGAAGAAAGTTGAGCGATCCCCAGCGACAGTATCAGATGGATCCGGTCGATCGGCCGGCCGAAGCAGAACGGATTCGGAAACGCACGGTGCTGATCGCATTCCTTACGCTTGCCGTCGTGTGTTTGATGTCCACGTTTGTGGAACTGAAGCCCCGGTCCGGTCGGCTGGCACCGCTGCCCCCGGGCAGCGGTGCTGGTCCTGGGATTGAGCATACTCTATTTGATTCTCTGGCTCCATGGCATTGGATTCCAACTGCATTATGCGCTGTTCTGGGTGACGTTGTTTCTGATGGGCATTCTTGCGGCGATGAAGTTTCTGGCCGCCAGTGGATTTGCTTATATTTATCCTTTCTGGGGAAAGTCGGCGGAACAGGTGACCATTCATGTTCTGGGCACGCAAGGCATGGCCGAATCGACGATTGTGGGATTGAAGATGGTGAATTTTCGGACCATTGCCGGGTGGCGGATCCCGCATACCTTGCCCCATATCGAAAAGATTCGGGGGACCGGTCGAGGGATGGTCCCTTTGGTTTTTTGGAGCCTGGCGGTCGGACTGACCGTGTCGGGTCTGTACACGATCTGGTTGTGTTACCAGGAAGGGGGCGTGAATCTCGACAATTGGAACATGCGGGGGGCCCCTTTGCGGGAATATAACCGGATGGCCAGTCTGATTGGCAATACGGATCGTTCCGTGCTGGATCCGGGGAAAACGACGGTGTGGTTGCTGGGCAGTGGGGTGGCCATTCTCTTTGGGGTGTTACAAGCGCGTTTTTCCTGGTGGTCGGCACATCCGTTGGGCTTGATGCTGTTGTCACGCTGGCATATGCAGGTGTATATGATGAATGTGTTGGTGGTGTGGGCGGCCAAATCACTGATCCTGCGCTTTGGAGGGATTTTGCTCTACCGGAAGGTCAAACCTGCGGCCTATGGGTTGATTGTGGGATATGTGTTCGCTGTGGGAGTTGCGTTTCTGGTAGATCTGATCTGGTTTACCGAACGGGGGCACATGTTGCATACCTGGTAAAAGTGAATAGCTGGCTTTGGGGATAGGAGCGGATATGGCAGATCAACCGAATATTGTGTTTATTTTGACGGATCAGCACCGGCTGTCAGGGGTGGGCGCGTATGGAGAAACCCCCTGTCAAACGCCCCATATTGATCGTTTGGCCGCCGAAGGTGTGCTCTTTGAAAATGCCTACACCGTCTATCCGGTTTGTAGTCCTGCACGGGGGACGATTCAGACGGGTGTGTACCCCCACACGCACGGGGTCACGTCGAATATTCACGAGGTTGGGTGCAGTGTTCACGAGCTGGAGGACCGGCCTTCGCTTTTGCCCAGAAGGCTGCAGGCGGCCGGATATGGGGCCGGATATACCGGGAAGTGGCACTTAGGAACCGGCAAGGACAGTACTTTTCAGGGATCGAACCGACCTGCCACCCCTTCCAGCATCGGCTATGAGGGACACGATTATATCGGCCATGGCGGAGCGGGAACGGGGTATGATGATTATCGGGCCTGGGTGAGGGAGAAGGGGTATACGCCCGGTGTGAAGCCCTGGTCGGAAAAGACCACGATGATCCGAAACGGGGTTGGGGTTCTGGATGTGCCAACAGACGCAACGGTGCCGGCTTATCTGGTGGATCACTGTATTGAGATGGTGGCGTCGTTCCAGGCCCGAAACCTGCCGTTCTTTATCAGTCTGAATTTTTGGGGGCCGCACGGACCTTACCATGCCACCGAGGAGTTTGTGGACATGTATCGGGATGTAGAGATTCCACCCTGGCCCAATTACGATTGGCCTTCCAGAGATATTCCCGGACCGCATCACCTCAAGATTCATTGGAACAAAGAGCATTTGACCTGGGATGACTGGGCAATGGCGGTTCGGTATTATTATGCCCGGGTGTCGATGATTGATAGCCAGATCGGCCGGTTTTATGATTCTTTAAAAGAAACGGGAACCCTGGACAATACGGTGATCATCTTTACGGCAGACCACGGTGAGACGCTGGGCAGCCACGGTGGATTGCTGGATAAGGGATGGCACCATTTTGAGGAGACCCACCATGTGCCGATGATCATCCGTTTTCTGGACGGTAGTCAGGCCGGAACACGACTGCCGGAGTTCGCTTCTCTGGCAGATATTTATCCCACTGTTTTGGATCTGGCGGGTGGGGAATACGATCCGCAAGCCATTCACGGGACATCGCTTCTGCCATTGATTCGGGGAGAAGCAGAAAATTGGCGCGATACGGTGGTGACGGAGTTTCTTGGTCTGGGAAATATTGCGACGTCGATGAAGATGATTCGAGAGGGAAATCTGAAATACGGGTGCAATTTGACCAGTCAGGATGAGCTGTATGATCTGGAAGCAGACCCCCACGAGATGAACAATGTGATTGACGATCCTGCTTACCGGGAAGATGTGTCGCGGTTGAAAGATCGGCTCAAAGAGTGGATGGTCGAAACCCAGGATCCGGCATTGCGCATGTATCGTTGGCGTGAACGAGAGGCGATTGGTTGACACACATGAAAATTACGGATCTGAAAATTTTGCGGATGGCCACGCCAAGGTCAACGGGCACGAATTGGCTGTTTGTGAAAATTGAAACCGACGGTGGAATTCATGGACTGGGCGAGGCCAGCCTGCAGTTTAAAGACGATGGGTTGATTGCTGAACTGGAGGCGTTTAAGCGGTTCTTGATTGGCGAAGATCCTGTTCGGATTGAGTATCTTTGGACCACTCTGTACCGGCGTGTGACATGGACAGGGGGACCGGTGATTGTGAGTGCGATTAGCGCGATTGATCTGGCGCTTTGGGATATCAAAGGCAAGGCGCTGGGGGTACCGGTGTATGAACTGCTGGGTGGCAAGGTGCATGAAAAGATTCGGATGTATGCAAATGGGTGGGGAGCCGGGGGTGGCAATTCACTGGAAGGATTGGCGGAACGTGCGGCAGAGGTAGCGGCAGAGGGGTATACCTGTCTGAAATTTTATCCGTTTTCCGGTGAGCAAATAGTGACGCCCGAGCGGATTGATCGGGGAGTTGCGCAGGTGAAGGCCGTGCGGGAAGCGGTGGGGCCGCATGTTGAGATCGGGATTGATATTCGCGCCCGGCTGAATATCTGGAGTGCCCGTCGGGTAGCTCAAAAGCTGGAGCCGTTCGATATTGCCTGGATGGAAGAGCCGATTCTGTGGGATAACCCCGAAGCGATGGTAGAACTGGCGAGAACAGTGCAGGTGCCTATTTCTACAGGGGAGCAGTTATATACACGGTGGGAATTCCGGGCGTTGTTAGAAAAAAATGCGGTGGGTATTATTCAGCCGGATATCTGTCATGCCGGGGGGATTTCGGAGTTGAAGAAGATTGCAGCCATGGCAGAGACGTATTATGTGACGGTTGCGCCTCACAACTCAAATGGACCGATTTCGACAATCGCCAGTTTGCATTTGGACATGTGTATTCAGAACAGCTTGATGCAAGAGATCTTTTTGAGTTCTATCGAACGGTATAACGAGGTGTTGACGCAACCGATCGAGGTGATCGATGGCTATTGCACACCTCCAGAAGGGCCGGGTTGGGGGGTTGATCTTCAGGAAGATGTTCTGGCGAAATATCCTCCGGTGCCGTTTACACCGATTGAGTCGGATCATTATAAAGCGTTTTGAGGGCTATGGGAGTTTGGGGGGCATTCAACACTGTTTTTCTTGACCTTGTTCGGGATGTGTGCCTAAATATGGCACAGAAGGAGCATTCGGTATCTGGACGAGCCAAACTGTGGAGGAGATCTATGCCGGTTTTAAGCAAAGAAGATTGGGCATTTTGGGAAGAAAATGGATATGTGGTCGTGCACAATGCGGTGCCTCAGGAAAACCTGGACGCGATGGTCGATGTTGTCTGGGAGTTTCTGGAGATGGATCGCGACAATCCGGAAGACTGGTACAAACATCAACCCTATACTCGGGGCAATCCATGTTCGATGATTGCTGCTTCGGGGATGGTGGAGGTCTATCAGCATCAGGCTTTGTGGGACAATCGGCAATGTCCGAGGGTGCATCAGGCTTTTTCAGAGATTTTTGGTACAGAGAAGCTCTGGGTGTCGCTGGATCGGGCCAATATGAAGCCGCCAGCAAGAGAAGATAAACCCGAGTGGTGCAATGAGGGGATGATTCATTGGGACACGGATACGTCGGTCGATCCTGTTCCGTTTGGGGTGCAGGGGGTGTTGTATTTAACGGATACGGCTGAGAATCAGGGTGGATTTCAATGTGTGTCGGGGTTTCACAAGTTGTTTCCGGAATGGGTGAAGACGCAGCCCAAAGATCGGAATCCCAGGCGGCCCGATTTGGCAGAGCTGGAAGTGAAATCCATTCCGGGTAAAGCGGGAGACCTTCTGATCTGGCATCGACTGCTGGCCCATGGGAATGGGCACAATCGATCCGACAAGCCCCGTTTGGGGCAGTATATCACGATGTCACCGGAAAAATTTGACAATGAAGAGGCCCGGCAAGAGCGCATTCAGGGCTGGCAGGATTGTCGGCCGGCACCGAGGTGGCCGGGAGATCCCAGGGATTGGGAACACACGACCCAGAAGCCCGCAAAGTTGACCGATCTGGGAAAGAAATTGCTGGGGTTGGAGTCTTGGAATTAGGAGATTGAGATGGCTGTTTTGACCGATGACCAACGGGCACAGTATGAAAAGGACGGGTATCTCCTTGTTTCGGGCCTCATTCCTGATGGAGTTTCCGAACGAGCAGAGGTCGCGATGTGGAAGCTGATGGGCATGGACCCGGAGGATCCGTCGACTGTGGTCGCCTTAGGTGTTATCTTTTTTGAATTCACTGTGTTGTGATATGCAGTTGTCATGGTAGGAGCCGTTTTTAATGGCGAAGGATCGCAGATGGAATCTGCTCCTACCAGGAACCTTCTGTGAAGAATCGCAACTGTAAACCAGCTTATGTAAAAGACAATCGTCCGGTTTAGCCGGACGATTTTTGTTTATTTTCCAATCTTCGTCATTCTTATGCAGGCAGCAGGTCGATGGCGCAGTGATCCAGGATGAAGCCGCCCCAGCGTTCGAAAATCAGGTCTCGTATTGCGAGTGCATCTTCGCTGGTAAAATCGAGAATGACAAGAACGACTACCATAAACGAATAGAAATCGAGTGCGGAAAGTTTGTATGCGTGCATACAGCCTTCCATTGAAAAATCAGTGACACCCTGTTTGACGAGGGTTTCGTAATAGGTGTTGAGCATGGTGGATTCGTGTTCTTTGCGCACGTCGGTGGTCAGTGAATTTGCAATGAAATACGCGACGTCCCGCATGGCATTTCCCCGGCAGCAGAGCTGCCAGTCGAATACTTTCAGGTCGTATCCATCCGGGCCGGTGCTGAGGAACATGTTGTTGAGATGGCAATCGCCGTGCATGAGGGTGGTGGGTTCTTTGCTCAACTGGTCTTTGATCCAGGCGATGTTGGGTGTGACGCGTTCACCCAGGGCGATGAATTCAGGGGAGACGAGGTCGCTCATCGTATTTCTGAAGGTGTCGAAGTGGCCGATGAAGTCTTCTTGATTTTGCGCTGCCCGCTGGTTGAACATCCAGAGCCATTCAAACTCAGATAGTCGGGGAGATTGCCACCAACTGGCGTGGAAACGGGCGAGTTGCTCAAGGACATAGAGCGCCTCATCGAGAGACATGCCAGCAAAGACGTCCAGGGGTTGTGCATCGCGAAAATCTTCGAGCAGCAATATGCTTTCGCCCTTTTCTGAATCCACATGGCTGTAATACAATTGTGGGACGTTCAGGCACACGTCGCTTGCTAATTCATTGTAGAAGCTGGCTTCTCTTTCATAGATGCCAATATTCGCAAGCACGTCATAGAGCTGTGGATCGGCGGAGGGAAATTTGGCGATCAGGGATGCCGGGGCGGTTCCATTGCTGTTTGCATAGTCGAGTTCGATCCGCGCGACCTGACCCGTAAAACCCTGTCCGTCACCCATGACCGTTGTTGTTATGCCCGATACTTCTCCCACCTTGAGCACCCCGTTGCTGCGAAGCGCGTCTGTCAACCAGTCTTCTGTGACGTCGTGTGGGCCGCCTGGTATATCCTGGATTGCCTATCCTCCCGGTGAAAGTCCCTCTATACACGCTTTGGCACCATCGCCAGCAGAGCTGGCTCCTGAATTATTGACATCTTGTTCTTGATAAAAAGAACCGAGCCACAGATTTATATGGCTCGGTTCTTTTCATGTTCTGTTCCTAA
>JAPUJS010000453.1 GCA_027296045.1 bacterium
CTCTTGATCGCAGACGAACCGACAACCGCTCTGGATGTCACCATTCAGGCCCAAATCCTGGAACTGCTGGATGAAACCATACAGTCAAATGGCATGTCTCTGATGCTGATTTCTCACGATCTCTATGTGGTCGCCGATACCTGCGAACGGATCACCGTGATGTATGCCGGATGCCCCGTCGAATCCGGCCCCACAAGCGAAGTATTACAGCGCCCGGTGCATCCCTACACCATCGGCCTGAAGGAATCCCAACCCAAAATCGACGAAAAATCAGACACCCTCGTCCCCATCCCTGGCAGAGTACCGGACATGTTACAGGTACCTCCTGGATGCCCCTTCCATCCACGCTGTAAACACGCCCAGGAAAGTTGCAAACAGGAAATTCCTCAACTTCAAGAAGTCGATCCCGGGCATTTCGTGGCTTGCCCGGTGGTCCTGTAAACAAGACATCCAGACGCAGCCGCTTTTGGACCCGACAATGACATCCGATTCCCAATCAAACCCTGGCATTCCGATCCTGGAAACCCGAAACCTCAGTAGATTTTTTCCGGTAAAATCGGACAAAGGAACGGTCATGTTGAAGGCCGTAGAGTCCGTGAACCTGAAAATCTACCCCGGGAAAACCCTGGGTCTGGTCGGCGAAAGCGGTTCGGGCAAATCCACAACCGCCCATCTCATGGTCCGTCTGGACGAACCCACGGCTGGCGATATTCTCTACGAAGGTCAATCGGTCGCACATATCAAGAGGAAGGACCTGAAAAAATTCCGGGAACAGGTCCAGATGGTCTTCCAGGATCCGTATAGCTCGCTCGACCCACGCCAGACGCTTTTCGCAATCGTGGAACGACCGATCAAACTCCATACCAACCTGTCCCGAAACGAGCGTATGGAGCGGGTGATTCAAATCCTCGAGCAGGTCGGCCTGGACGCCGGACAACTCTATCGCTACCCGCACGAGTTCAGCGGCGGACAGCGTCAGCGTATCGCCGTCGCCCGTGCCCTGGCCGTCCAACCCCGCCTGGTCGTCTGCGACGAGCCGGTCTCTGCCCTGGACGTTTCGGTTCAAGCCCAGGTCTTAAATCTGTTAAAAAAACTTCAAGACGATCTGGGCCTTGCCTACCTTTTTGTCTCACACGACCTCAATGTCGTGCGGCATATTTCCCATGAAATTGCAGTCATTTACATGGGCCACATTGTCGAACAAGCTCCAACGGAAGAGCTGTTCAACAATCCCCAACACCCCTACACCCGTGCGCTGCTTGCCTCGATGCCGGGTCGAAAAAACACCGAAGATGACACTCGCTTGATTGGCGAAATCACCTCCCCCCTTGACCCACTTCCCGGATGCAGGCTCGCATCCAGATGCCCCGTCGCCCTGGACAAATGCACCCAACGTACACCCGAATTACAAGAGGTGTCCCAAAATCATGCTGCGGCCTGTTTCTTGGTTCAATAAGCCCCCAATTTATGAAAATAGGCCAATTTTTCCTTCGCGGGGAAAATTGGCCTATCACAACACTTCTCGGACTTCCTCATCGGGATGGAACAGATGGTCTACCCAAAGTCTTTCTGCTGTGCCTCCTTCAGCACCTCGCCCACCCTGTCCCCAAATTTCACAGCGCTATCGTCCACGGGTTCGTATCCAATCACACGCCGTGCGTTTGACAGATCCCAGAACTTATGCGTGTTGTCGCTAATCCCATAGAAAATCTGAAACGGAACCCCGTGCTCGTTCCGGATGTCCTCCGTCTCAATACTCTTGATCATAAGCTGTATCTGGTCCCTGGCACTCAAATAACACCCGAGACCGCGGTGCATCTGCTCCGGTCGATCCGGCGAAAACGATTCCGCATCGCCCTCCCTCGGCCCTCCGATCCGAAGCTGGATCACCTCCAGAGGATCATCGTCGACGCCTGCCACCCCACCCGCTGCAAATGCAAACCCGAGCGATTCGTAGGCCCCCTTCGCCCAACCGTAGAAATTATCCGAGTAGGGTTTCATTTCCGGTGTCACCAGGCCGCCCATCTGTTTCCGCCAGATCAGGATCTCATAAAAATCGGCCGCGTGGTTTGAACTCAACACCACAGCCCGACGGACACCTTCCTCGACACATGTCTGGTAGATATTATACATCATTCGAATATTGTCCATCTGCATCTCGAACGATGCATCGTCCCCGCGACTTGGCGCCCGCCCCTGAAACCGAATATCTCCACCATCAACGGGAGGCGACGAACGCGGCTCCGTCTGTTGCGAATTCGTCTGCCTTGGACGACGGGCGGCCCCACAGTGCAAGACCACATCTGCGCCCCTGAAGTGTTCTCGGTAGGCATCGCGATTGGAATCAATCAGATCCGCGATCACGATGCCCTCGACCTCTTCGCCCGCCCGGTTTGTCGTGCGCACATCGAGAAGCACAAGGTCATACCGTTCACGAAACGCCGGCAACACACGCCCGGCAAGAAACCCGGCCGCGCCTACAATCACGACTCTTCGTTTAGCCATCCTCATCTCACCTTTCCAGGTTACGTTTCATTGCCAATCGCCCGCATATGTTCAAAAAAATGGGGCCTGAGCCCCGTGACCTGCAGAAAACAGCCATAATAATTATGCACTAGAATCTGCTTGAGGTGGTTCGTAAGCGGCCTGACGGGAAGGATGTTCCTCATCGGCCAGCACTCCGTAAAGTTCTGGCCGCCGGTTCGACAGGTGGTTATCGTCCGTCACCCTCGACAGGTCCACCTCGTGCACCAGCACATCCGGCACATTCGACTGCAGTTTGGCCTCAATCTCCCCTTTCGGATTGGTGATCAACGCCACATTGGGGTGTGTAAAACACACAAACATCTGGTTCTCGTAGGACCGGGTTCGCATCCACCATTCATTATCCACGTGCCACATTCCGTAAGTCGGCATCAGACACACCTCCGCCCCCTTCAACCTCAGGACCCGGATGGACTCCGGCCACCGCCGATCCGCGCAAATCACTATTCCCACGCGCCCAAAATCCAGGTCAAATACCGGAAGGTCTTCCCCCCGGGCAAATCGGTGATCGTTGTTCTGAAGATGGGTTTTATGGTATTTTCCCCTCACCTCCCCATCTTTCGCAACCAGCAAAGCCGTGTTATAAAAATGCCCATCGAGCCGTTCCGTAAACCCGAACACGATATGGGTCTGTGTCTCTTTCGCCAGTTCTCTCACCCGCTGGATATAGCCACTTTCCCGAACATCCTGGGCCACGCCATCAAACTGCTCCACCGTCCAATCCTTTTCAGTGACCGCATACCCGTCCAGAAAACACTCGGGCGTGATAAACACATCCACCTCATTGCTGTGGCGGCCAAACTGCTCCTCAAAGATTGCCCAGTTCCCAAACACGTCCCATTTCCTCGGCATTGCCTTCAACATGCCAACGGTCAGCTTCCGTGGTGCGTCGCCCATACCTTTTCGACTCCTATCACACGCTATTAAAAAGTGTCTGGCCTGTCTCGCTCCACGTAGGCCGGTGCAAGAAGGCGTTTTTGCTGCTCGCGATTTTCATGAATCACAACAACACCGGGCACCTTCCCTTCTGCCTTTGCCGGCTGGGCAAGATAACCACGCATGGTTAAGATACGCTCATCAAATCGTCAATACCAAGATAAAACAAGAGAGGGAAAAAGCAAGAAAAGTAGATATCCTTACACCAGGAACAATCAAATTTCATTGTGTCCTTCAGAATAAGCTCATTTCTTGCACAATACGGGATAGGA
>JAPUJS010000454.1 GCA_027296045.1 bacterium
GAGGTGCGGATTGACGTGCGGCCTTCGGAAGATGCGTTTGTGTGGTTTGAGGATTTGATTGATGTGGCCGAGCAGAATGCGTCTTCTCCGTTGTATCCGATTTTGAAACGGCCGGACGAAAAGAATGTGACGGAGCGCGCATACGACAATCCGAAATTTGTGGAAGATATTGTGCGGGATATCGCGTCCGATCTGCTGGGGATGATGACGGAAGATCAGATTCGGTGGTTCTATATCTCCAGCAATAACTATGAAAGTATTCACAATCACGACGCCTTTGCCAAGATTGAACGGGGTGCAAAGGGGCCTTTGTTGACGCATAAGAAGGCAGTAGAGGTGGAACTGGCAATGGACGATTGACTGCGATTCGTTTTGGGATGACAAAGCGCGAGGCGTTGGTGAACGCCTCGCGCTTTTTTATGGTGAAAATCGCCGCCGATGTTACAGGAGGGGGGCGATGTCCCGGGCGAAGTAGGTGAGGATGAGGTCGGCACCGGCGCGTTTGATGCTGAGCAGGAGTTCGTCGCGGACCCGGTCTTCGTCTATCCAGCCGTTTTGGGCAGCGGCTTTGACCATGGCGAATTCGCCGCTGACGTTGTAGGCGGCAACCGGGACACCGAATTCCTGTTTGACGCGGTAGATGATGTCCAGATAGGAAAGGGCGGGTTTTACCATGACCAGGTCCGCGCCTTCCTCCAGGTCCAGGGCGACTTCTCGGATGGCCTCGTCGCCGTTTGCGGGGTCCATCTGGTAGGAGCGTCGGTCGCCGAACTGGGGGGCAGACTCGGCGGCTTCTCGGAAGGGGCCGTAAAAGCCGGAGCAAAATTTGGCGGCATAGGCCATGATGGGAATGTGGCTGTATCCACCTGTGTCGAGGGCGGTGCGGATGGCCCCAATTCGGCCATCCATCATGTCGGAAGGGGCGACCATATCGGCACCGGCCCTGACGTGTGAAAGGGACTCTTTGACGAGCAGGTCCACGGTCTGGTCGTTGTGCACATCGCCGTCGACAATGACACCGCAGTGACCGTGGCTGGTGTATTCGCACAGGCAGACGTCGGTGATCACATAGAGTTCAGGCACGGTTTCTTTGAGGGCACAAATGGCCCGCTGGATGATGCCGTGGTCGTGGTAGGCTTCGGTGCCGTGTTCGTCTTTTTGTTCGGGGATGCCAAAGAGGATGACGGCGGGAATGCCCAGATCGACGATTTCTTTGCAGGATTCGGTGAGCACATCGATGGACATCTGGTGGTTGCCCGGCATGGAAGAGATTTCGGTCTTCAGGCCTTGGCCAGGGGCGACAAAGAGGGGCATGACCAGGTCGTCGACGCGCAGGTGGGTTTCGCGCACCATACGGCGGGTGGTTTCGCTTTGCCGCAGTCGGCGCATGCGTGTGATGGGGAAGGGCATAGGCCTGCTCCCGTTTAATAGATGGAATCGCGCTGGTTTTTGAGGATGAAGCTGTGGGGATCGGTTGGATGGCCATTTTGGAATACAGAATAGTGTACGTGCGGGCCGGTGGTCCAGCCGGTGCTTCCCAGATTGCCGATGACGTCCCCGCGTTGGACTTTTTGACCGGATTTGAGCTTGGGGAGCGATTGGAGGTGCCCGTAAAGCGTTCGATACCCAAACCCGTGCTGGAGGGTAATATAATAGCCCAGGCGTTTGTCGCGAGCGACTTTTTCGACAACGCCGTCGGCGGTGGCGAGCACGTCGGTGCCCCTGCGTCCGGAGATGTCCAGGCCGTTGTGGAATTCGCGTTGTAGGGTGATGGGATGGATGCGATGGCCAAATGGTGAGCCGAGCTGATTCTGCGCATGTTCGGGCACAGGCAAAATGCTTGGGAAATGCCGTCGGTGGGTTTCGTTTTGCTGAAGGCGATTGGAAAGGGTGTCGAAGCTGGTTTTGAGAAAGCCGGTTTCGCGGGTGAGTTGATCCATTTCTCGGAAGGCGTTGAACAGGGAGGTATGGGTTTCGGAGTCGAGAATATTCTGGGTACTGGGTATCTCTTCTCCCCCACCGACGCCCATCTGACGGGTTTCGGGACCAGGTTCGGACATGTCGGTCCAGGCGCGGAGTCTGAGATCGACCCCTGTGAGGTAATCAACCTGATCGCGTATCAGGACGAGCCGGTCATGGGTCCTGGGGAGTTGTGATTTGAGATGTGCGTTCTGGGTTTCCAGGGTTTCTATCTGGCGGATGTGGTACCCCTGAACGACGTATTGAACCCCGAAATAGGCCAGCGCCAGAACGTGGACGGCAAGGGCGATGGCGAGCCCTTGCAGGAAGCGATGGGAGAGATTGCATGTTTTGATTCCCCTATTGTTGAAGGGGAGGATCATCAGGGTGAGGATTTTTTTTGGTTCGGGCATCGGATTGTTTGGGTTAAACCGCCCAATTTCGATCTGGTTTGAAGCGGTTTGATTTTCAGAGGAGAACGATAGACTGGAGATATTAGGCCAATTTTTTTTGTGCAACGGTTCCTTCCGGGGTTGTACGGATTTCGTAGCCCTGCTCGATGAGTTCGTCCCGGAGGCGGTCGGCAGTGTCGTAGTCTTTTTCGCTTCGGGCTTTGTCGATTTGATTGCAGATGGCTTCTAAATCGGTGTTGTCTGCTGTTCCATTTTGAGATGTGATACCCAGGACACTGTCAATGGCCTTGCTGACGGCCAGGGCTTCGTGCGGATCTGGAAGGTCTTGACCCAGCCAGGCATGGACGACGGCCAGAGCGACACTCATGTTCAGGTCGTCGGCCAGGGCTTCGGTGAAATCTTTGAGCACCGGATGTGTGTTGTCGATTTCGGCGGGTTCATTGTCGGCTTCTCCGGCGACTTTTTGCGTGAATTCGTTGAAGCGGCGCACGGTGTTGGCCGAGTCCAGGATGCCTTTCTGGGTGAAGTTGGTCTGCGTCCGGTAGTGGGTTTTGATGAGTTCAAAGCGCAGGACGGAAGGGTGTACCGGACGACCCGTGACCTTGCCTTCGTAGACGTCGGCAGGCGTGTAGAAAGTGCCCTTGCTCTTGGACATTTTTTTGCCTTCGACCAGGAGGAAGCGTGGGTGCATCCACAATCGGGCAAACTGGGGGTTGCCCGTAGCGCAGCAAGATTGTGCGATTTCGCATTCGTGGTGGGGGAAGATGTTGTCTTCGCCGCCGGTGTGGATGTCGAGCACTTTGCGGCCGAGTAATTTCATGGACATGGCCGAACACTCAATGTGCCAGCCCGGATAGCCCGGGCCCCAGGGAGAATCCCATTTCATGATGTGATGTTCATCGGGTTTCCAGAGGAAGAAATCGGCAGGGTGTTTTTTGTGGGCCTGGTGTTCGGACAGGACGCGACCCCCCGATCCTTCGATTAAATTGTCGAGCGAGTTGCCAGAAAGCGTGCCGTATTCGGGAAAGGACTGGACGGAGAAGTACACCACGCCGTCGTCGGCAACATAGGCGTGGCCGTTGTCGAGCAGCGCCCGGATCATGGAATGCATCGCGTCGATATGCTGGGTGGCGTGGGGCATGTTTTCGGGATATTCGTACGCGACCTGGATGCCGAGGGCGCGAGCATCTTCGAGAAAGGCGTCGGTGTAGTAGCGGGCAATCTGATAGGGGTCGTCTGGATCGCCAATGGCATCGTCGGGTAAGGTGCCTGCTTTTTTTGCCTCTCTCACCCGCATAGTAGCCGTTGCCATCTTGTCTTCTCCTGTTGCATCGGCCACGTCATCATCGGTCATGTGTCCTACGTCGGTGATGTTCATGACCTGGTGGACATGATAGCCGGTCAACTGGAGAAATCGGCGGAAGACATCGGCGAAGAGGAAAGTTTTGAAGTTGCCGATGTGGGAGAAGTCATAGACGGTGGGGCCGCAGGTATACATCAGGACTTTGGGCGGCTCGAGGGGCTCGAAGGGTTCGAGCCGGTTGGTCAGGGTGTTGTAGAATTGGATGTTCATTTTTTCAGACAATGAATCAGTTGGGTTTCGTAAGCAATCCAGTCGATGGGTTTGCGGGAGATGATTTCCACCCGGCTATCCCGGCGATAGCCAACGGCCTGGGCAGTGAGTACCTCCCGGACCCGGTTGAAAAGGACCCACTCACCCGAAAGTTGAAAGACGCCTTTGAGGCGTTCGATGGTATCATGTTCGGATAGGAGGCCCATCAGGCGATTGCGGTCGAATACGTCTTCGGACGAGAAGATCCATCCGCAGGTATGTCGGTTCAGGCCTCTGTTTTCTTTGCGATAGGGCTTTCCCGGAGACAACGTGGCATCGGGTGGATCATCCGGCGTATGGGAATGCGTTTCCCGCTCGTGGTCATGGAATTCGGGAAAGAGCGGTGTTTTGAGCGGGTTGGTGTCCAGGTCCAGCCAGGATGCATCCAACCGGCCGTGTTGTGTAACAGCGACCAGGCCTTTGGCGGGAAATAGCGTTTTTGCCCAGTCCTGGCATTCGGCGGTTAGATCCGGTCCCGACAGGTCGGTCTTATTGATGACCAGAACATCTGAGAGGTGAACCTGGTCCTGGAAGATTTGGGAATCGAGGATGTCGGTATCCTCTACATCCCGCGGGTCTACCAGACAGAGGGTGGCTTTCAGGTCCAGCGCATTGGCCAGATGGCCATGGCGGAGCATGTCGAGCACCATGCCCGGATGGCCCATGCCAGACAGTTCGATGAGCAATCGTTCGGGCTTGGCCTGACGAACGAGTTGCACCACGGCAATTTGCAAAGGTACACCGACGGAACAACAAAGGCAGCCGCCGGGGACTTCGCGGACAAATACGCCGGCGTCATCTTTTCCCGAAAAGATGGCCTGGTCGATGGGGATATCACCGAATTCGTTGACCAGGACCGCCCATGGGGCCTTCTCGGAACGGCTTTGCAGAAGGTCTAAGATGGCCGAGGTTTTTCCCACCCCCAAAAGGCCGGTGATCAAATTGGTGGGAATGTGTTTAAGTTCAAGCATTACAAAGTGTAAAAGATTCACATAAAATACGATTCGAGCGGGGGTTTGTCAATAAGTGTATTTAAAAAAAAGAGGGCCGTTTTATCAGTTTAATTGGCCTTTTCAAAATGGTCTTATCGTATTTCTATCGGATCGCTCAGGCATTTCTTACTCCGCTTCTGGCATCTCTGGTTCCACCGATGGAAATGGATCGGGCAAGGTGGTCCAATCCATTTGGATTTCGGAATCGGAGAGCAGACAGGCGTCCAGACCTTCGGCAATGACGGCTGCATCGAGATCGATGCCAATAAAGACGAGTTCGATTTTTCGGTCGCCCCACTGAGGGTCCCAGGCGATTTCGGGATGGGCATCCAGGACCTGTTGCAATTCGTCCGGGGGCATATCGGCCAGCCAGCCGCCCGCGTTTTCGACCTGAAGGGACGATCCGGCCTGACTGAGCAGGAGGACGATGTGGTTGCGCGTGGCCAGCCAGAAGAAGCCTTTGGACCGGATGACGTTTTGGGGCCAGTCGTTTTGGACCCAGTCTGCAAATCGCTGGGGGTGAAAGGGGCGGCTGCGGCGATACAGGAAGGAAGAGAGGCCGAAGGCTTCGGTGTGGGGATCTTGCTCGTGATCATGGTTGTGGTCTTTGTGACTGTGATCTGCACCGTGAGCTTCGTGATCCTCTTCGTGACGTTCCAAGGCCCGAATCCAGCCTGCGGAACGGGAGATGGATTCGGAATCGTAAGCGCTTGTGTTGAAAATTTCTTTTGCGTCCACCTTCGCCCGGATGCTGCGAATAAACCGGGCGCCGGGCTGGAGGGATTTGAGTACGGCTTCCAGCCGGTCCAGGTCCTCTTCGGGGACGAGGTCGCATTTGTTGAGCACGAGCACATTGCAAAATTCGATTTGATCGATCAGGAGGTCTACGATCAGGCGCTGGTCGGTTTCGTCGTCGGTTTCTTTGCGTTCGACCAGGGTTTGTCCCGAGGCGTAGTCCTGCCAGAAGCTGTTGGCGTCGACGATGGTAACGAGACAGTCGAGGTGGCACCGTTCGGAGAAGATGGGATCGATTTGATTGAAGTATTCGAAGGTCTGGGCAACGGAGACGGGGTCGCTGATGCCGGTGGATTCGATGAGGATGTGGTCGAAGCGATCTTCCTGGATGAGACGGGCGACTTCTTCAAGGAGGTCTTCGCGCAGGGAACAGCAGATGCACCCGGTGGTGAGTTCGACCACTTTTTCTTGCGTTGGGGAAAGCGTAGTGCCTTTTTGCACGAGTTCGGCATCGATGTTTACGTCGCCCATGTCGTTGACAATCACGGCGACTTTCAGGCCTTCTCTGTTGTTCAACACATGGTTTAAGAGGGTGGTTTTGCCGGCGCCCAAAAAGCCAGAGAGCACGGTGACGGGAACGGTTTTGGCCATCGATTATGCTTTCTGTTCGGCAGGTTCTTGTGCGCGTTTGAGGCGGATTATAAGCAGGATACCGATTCCCATGAGGGCCAGGCTGACCCACTGGTGTACGGTGAGGCCCAGTGCAACTTCGGGGGTGCGGCGAACAAATTCTTCGGAAAAGAGAGAAAGACCCGCCAGGATAAGGTAGAGGGCGAATAAGAGGCCGGGCGGGTGGAGGCGTTTTCGGAGCGACCACAAGATGGCGAAGAGGATGACCATCTGGAGCATTTCATACAGGGGGGTCGGGTGGACGTAGAGGTGTGTGGGCACCGTGCCATGGGGATAGGTCATGGCCCAGGGCACATCGGTGGGGATGCCATAGCAGCCGTCGCCGGAGAGCTGGCAGCCGCCGCGACCGAAGAAATAGCCCACAGCAAGGGTGGGGGCCATGGCGTCGATCGTGTTGAAATCGAGAGCATCGTGACGGCGGAGTGTCCAGAACACGGCTCCTGTGCCGCCGAGAAAGCCTCCGTACCAGGCCAGACCGGACCCCGAAAAAATGGTGCCCATCGGGTCTGCTAAAAGGGCGTCGGGAAATTCCAGGACGTGGAAGAGCTTGCCGCCCACAATGCCGCCGATCATGGCAGCCATTACGATGTGATCGGCCAGGGCGTTGTCGAGGCCTTTGCGCACGAGTTCCCGGCGCAGAACAAAGAGACCGGCCAGGAAGCCGATGGCGAGCATGACGCCGTAGGTGGCGATGCGGAGGGGGCCGTATTCGAAGAGAATGGGGGACATTAAAATAATTTTTTATTTGGCCTTGTGGCAGGCCCTGACGCCGTGCTCCGGTCAACACCAGGGGGCTTTCAGATTACTTTGGAAGCCCCTATCCTCGACGTTCGGGGGCGTCGGTGGATGATGTTTTCAAGGGGTGCAAGGCCGTTTTTTTAGACGTGGGGGCACTCAAAGTCGAGGCCGTCCATGATGATTTCGATCTGGTTTTTGGGTTTGAAGTAGTCGGTTGCGGTGTAGTTTTCGCCCATGTCGCCCATGAGTCGGCGGCGGCGAGGGGTCATGCGGGCCAGAACCTCTTCGGGGCATTTTTCGTAGTCGTAGGAGCGGCACCACATCTGGCCGTAGCGGAAGGTGATGGAGCGGCGGACCGTGTCGGAGTGGTTGGGTGCCACCGCATGCCAGAGGGCGTTGGGGAAGATGGCGCAGTCGCCGGGTTCGCAAATCAGTTGGATTGCCCCTGGCGGGTTTTCGTTTTTGGGCGGGCGTTCTTTGGGGAACTCCCGGCGATGACTGCCTGGCACGATCATGAAGTTGGCGCAATTTTCCTCTGGGATTTCGGTGAGGAAGAACTGAATCTTGAAGTTTAACGGCAGGCTGTCCGGGCCGACGCGGACCTGACGGAGAGATGGGCCGGCGTCGGTGTGCCAACCCGAGAGGTTTTCGTCTTTTTTATTTGGATACCGGACGTAGATTTGAGATCCCATAATTTGTAAATAGGGACCCATCAGGTCGAGGATGATCGGGAAGAGATTGGGGTGATCCATCAGGGGGTCGATGCGCGATGTGCGTTCCAGGGTCTGGATGATGGTGTAGTAGCCTTTTTCGCGAACCCCGGGATTTTCTTTTTCATAGGGTCCGATCACTTCGTTGGCGGCGTCGAGATATTCTGCCGCTTCTTCCCGGAGAATGACGTTCTTGAGGTGCAGGTAGCCGTCTTCGACCCATTGCTGGTGTTGCAATTTCGAGAGCCGGTTGGCGAACATAGTGGATCTCCTTGGGAGGTGTCTCATAAATGCGCTTGGCCAGCTCCCTAAAACGCGCGTGTACAGTGGGCTTCAGGACGGAACCGGGATTTATGAGACGGCTTCTATTCATTTAGACCGTAGTAGGTTCAGGCGAGCGTGCTCTGGCGACGCCGATCATGCTGTCGCGGGTGACGAGGTCGGCCAGTTCTTCCTCGGTGAGGTCTCCGGTGCCAGAAGGGCGCTGCGAGACGACGAGATAGCGCATGTTGGCGGTGCTGTCGTAGACACGGATTTGCACATCGGGGTCCAGTTTCAGGCCAAACTCCTTCAGAACGTTCCGGGGTTCTGAGACGGCCCGGGAACGGTATTCCAGGCTTTTGTACCAGGCCGGGGATAGGCCGAGCAAGGCCGTAGGGTAACAGGAGCAGAGGGTGCAGACCACGACGTTGTGTATTTTATCGGTGTTTTCAACGGCGACCAGGTTGGGGGCTTCCACATCGATATCCAGGTCGGCGATTGCGATTTTGGCATTTTCGAGCAGTCGGGCTTTGAAGTCGGGGTCGGTCCAGGCCCTGGCGACGACTTGCTGGCCCCGTGCAGGGGTGTTTTGCATGTCCAGGCGTTCGACGGCTTCTCGAACCTTGTCGGCAGTGAGGTGGCCTTTTTCGATAAGTAGGGCCTGAATAGCCATCCCCCGTCTGGCCTGGGGGCCGGGTTCGGGGTGGTCGGGTTGGGGGTCGCGGGAATGATCGTGAGGTTCGGTCATAGGTGTCTCCAGATCAGGCGGGTTCGAGCCAGTGTTCGTAGAGGTCGAGTAAGATTGTGTCATTGGACGCTTGGTCGTATTGGTTCCAGATGTGGGTCTGATCGAAGCGGACCAGGTAAAGCGGCTGTTGGGGCTCGGCACTGCCGCCCTGATCCGGATTCCCAAACGTTCCGTGAAGGATTTCAATCACACCGGTTTTGCCCTGGACAAAGGCGGGTGTTCGGTGGTGACCGGTGGCGAGGTTGGTGCGGACGGTGACCCGGTCGCCGGGTTTGAATTGGGCGTCCATCAGGAGTTTGCCTCCATCTCGGTCACTTTACGGTCGATTTCTTCTTTGGTCAACACGCCGGCTTCGATGAGCAGGGATTCCATGGCGGCAATCCAGCGTTCGTAGTAGCTGAATTTTGCATACGCATCGGGGGGGATGCTTTCGATGGCTGCGCGACTGCCGCCAATGAGTTTGAGGTCGCCGGAGAGAATGCCCATCAGGGCGTGTGTGTTCTTCTCCCATTGGACCCGGTCGTGTTCGCTGGTATCGATGGGACCGGCAGCCATGCCGCCCCGGTCGTGTGGTCTAGACATGGGGGACTCCTTATTGAAAAGTGATTATAGGCCATGATACAACGAAAATACCCTTGTTGTCAAATCCAAAGAAGTTTTGTGGGTGGCGAAGTGATGCGAGTATTGTGCGATTAACGGTGGTTGAGACACCGAAATACGCGGTCCTGGCACAGACTTTTCGAAAATTGGCGTGGTCTTTACAATCTGGTTGAATGGGCTTGTTAGCCGTGCGAAAGGTTTGTATCTTGAAAATGTCCTGTGGTGCCTATTTTTAGCAATAAAATTTGGTGTTCAGGGCTGCATATTTACTCCCAAGGAGAACACGATGTCCGGACAAACCTTTCCGTTGATTGCTGTTTCCGGCAGTTCCTACGAGATGGGCTATCAGCATGGCCGGCAGGCCGGGGATTTGGTGCGGCAATATTTGACCTGGATTGAAAAGATGACCGGGAAGTCCCGGGCGAATTTATGCCAAAATGCTCGGAAGTTTTTGCCTCTGATCGAGGCGTTGAGTCCGGCGCTGGTGGAAGAGGTGCGTGGGCTGGCCGATGGGGCAGAGCTAAGCTTTGAAGAAGCCCTGTTGTGTCAGGCCCGCGGAGAGGCTGCTCAGGTGGACCCTGAAGGATGTACGGCATTTGCGTTGACCGGATCGGCTACGGCGAGCGGTCGGCCTCTGGCCGGGCAAAACCAGGATTTGTCGCCGGAATACGGGGATGTGGCAATTTTATTGCATGTAGCACCTTCGGACGGGCGTCCTCGGGCATTGATGTTTACTTTTGCCGGACAGTTGGGCTATTCGGGGATGAACCAGCACGGGTTGGCCCACTTTGCCAATGCTCTGTACGATTGTCCCTGGCAGTTGGGTCTTCCGCATTATCCGCTCAAACGGGTGATGCTGGAGCAGGACAATCTGGACACTTGTATGCAAATTTTGGCAAAGCATCCAACCTGTTCGGCGGGGAATATGGTATTTTGTTGTGGGGACGGGGAGATTGCCGATGTAGAAATCCGCCCGGAAGGCGCGGCGATCTTTCGAGACGAGTCTCCGGATTCGGTGATACACGCAAATCACTACTTGACGGCCGAGTTTGCCCCTCTGGAGACCCATTCTCTGGCCGATTCGTGTTCGCGGCAGAATCGGATGCGTGTATTGGTGCAGGAGTGCTGGGGGGAGATTACGGTGGAAAAGATGAAGGCAATTCTTTCCGACCACGCGGGCGATCCGGCCGGGATTTGTCGGCACGGAGCGGAAGGGATGTATTCGGTTTCGGGGTATATTGCCGAGCCGGAAAAGGGCGTGTTGCACGTGCGGCGGGGTCAGGGGTGTACGGGAACCTGGACGGCATACGAGGTTTGAAAGGGATTGGGACCATGGGCTTTGGCGGGATTTTATTTGATCTGGACAATACACTGGTGGATCGGAATGCTTCTCTCCTGGCATTTGCGGCAGAGTGGATGGATGCTTTTGGAGATGTCTTAGAAGATGGGCACGAAGCGCGGGTTCTGGCAGTGATCCAGGAGTCTGACGGCGGAGGATATCAACCCAGGGAAAGATTTTTTGCCCGACTTGCGAAGGATCTGCCGTGGAAAGATGCGCCAGACGAGGGTGAGATTCAGGATTTCTGGCAGCGGGTATTTCCCAAATGCACACAGCCTGCAAACGGGTTGTACGATGTTTTGGAGGCGCTTAGGGAGCAGGCGCTCAAAATTGGGATTGTGACCAACGGGACGGAGCGGTCGCAACATGGGAAAATAGATCGGCTGGGCATCTGGTCGTATGCAGAGATTGTCGTGATTTCTGAAACAGTGGGGACCAAGAAACCGGATCCGGCGATTTTTGAAGCGGCTCAGACGGGCCTGAATGTGCCTGCAAGCGATCTTTGTTTTGTAGGCGATCACCCGGTGAATGATGTGCATGGATCGGCGAGGATGGGGATGACGCCGGTGTGGGTTGCCGGACACCATGCCTGGCCCGACGACCTGGAACCGCCTGCATGGCAGATCGAATCTTTGTCTGAATTGATACTCTTGCTTGCAAAAATAGAAGGTGACTCCAAACATGGATGACCGAGCGGTGACGGTTTTAACGGCGGGCACCCCGGGGCTACTGGTCGTGGCCAAGTCTGTTTTGGACGATGCGGGCATACCGTATAGGACCCGTGGCGAAGGGTTCCAAAATTTGTATGCCGCCGGGGCTGTGGAAGTGCAGGTCGCATCGGTGTATGCCGAGCGGGCCCGTGAGCTGCTGGCTGATTTGTGATTTGGCAGGGTTCGATTTATATTTTTTAATGACACACCTTCCTGAGGAAAAGGAAAACGCCCCGGAGACAAGATCTCCGGGGCGTTTTTGTAGGGTTGTAATGGTGGATGTGGTCCGGGGTGATTATGCTTTGGCGGTTTGAAACGTGGATTCTTTGAGTATGGTTTGTGATTCGTAAATGGAGCCGGCGCGCAGGGCCCTTGGCAGGGGCATACGAACGGGGACTTGCTCGACTCGGGGGATGTTGCAGGGTTCGCCCCGGACGATGGTGCTGTTAAATGTATCCCAGTCTTTGAAGCTGCCCAGTGGCCAGGCATCTAATGCACAATACTGCAAGAGGAAGAGGCGGCGGGGGTGATCGGAAGTATTGGGTACGGAGCCGTGAATCATGCGCACGTGGTGGATGGTGATGCCGCCGGCTTTGACCCTCACGGGCACGGCGCTTTTGTCCGAGAAACTGGGATCGGTGATGGCACCACAAAAGTGGCCGTCCTGGTGGTGATCGTAAATGGGGCCTTTGTGAGAACCCGGGATGACCAGGAGGGGACCGTTTTGCTCGGTCATATCGTCTATGGCCACGCCCACGGCCAGGATGTCATCGTTGGTGTGCGGGTAAAATCCCCAGTCCTGGTGCCAGTGGACCGGGCTGCCAAAGCCAGGGAGTTTCATGTTGAGTTTGTTGCCATTGGAGCGGAGGTCATTTCCGATGAGCTGGGAGACAATGGTGAGGATTTTTTCGTTGTGCAGGGTTTTGCGATATGTTTCGTGATGCAGGATGGGACTTTTCAGACGACGCAGACGTGGATTTTCGGGCGTGTGACCCGGTTCGAGGTCGAACATCACGTCGTGGTCGGTGACTTCGCGAGATTTTTCGACGAATGCTTCGGTGACCGTACGAAGTTCGCCAACTTCCTCTGGGGTGAGGACATCTTCTACACTCAGATAGCCGTTTTTGTGATAGAAGTCGATTTGTTCTTGGGTGAGCATGTGATGCTCCTTTTGGACGGATTTGGGAGGTGTCGAACCTTCAGGAATATATCAACAAATGGGGAAGATTGGCAACCCTTAGTTTGGCTGGAACAAATTGCAATTTGACACGTTTGTAACAGAAATCTGATAAAGGATCTTAAAAAATTGAAAAAACAGAAATTCCATTGGCCTTATTTAAATTATAAAATATTATTTATAATTGATTTAATTGATTTATAGTTGTTGGCACGCAGGTTGCAGATACACTGTTTGAACGGACCCAATATGTTGAAAACCTGTTTGTCATGATAAGGATTGAGTATGTGGAAACGGATGTGGATCCTCTGGCTAATATGCCTGTTGGGAAGTGGAGTGCAAGCAGAAGACGGGCCGAATTTCTTCCCTACTGCGGTGGGGATGACATGGATTTATGGGGGAAATCCCCGAGAGATCGCGTTGACAGCTCGTGTTGCGGATGTGGAACGCACAGCAGATGGTGCGGTGTTTTTCTGGGAGGGGTTTCAAGGCCGACGCGTGGTGCGGCAGACGGTGGACGGCAAGGTGATGGAATTGGGGGGCGAGACCTGGAGATTATTATTTGATCTGAGGGCCGGAGAAGGGGCTTCGTGGACGATCGAACCATTTGGGATGGGCGACCTTCTGGACGGAGCACGGGTGGAAGTCGTCAGCCGGTCGGCAGAGGTGCGGGTTCCCTATGCGACATTTCAAGGAGCTATCCATCTGAAATTGATATCCCCCAATCTGGCCGATGCGGGGGTGACGGAAGTGTGGTTTGCAAAAGGGGTCGGGCTGGTGAAGTGGGTGGAACAATCGATTGCAGGACCCCAGGCATATGAGTTGGCGGCCTTTACAAATGTAGTCCGGGTTCCCGACGGGTTTGAGAATGTGCACGCACAGCGTCACGACCGATTTGTTGTGGAACTGGCAACGGACCGAGAGGTCTATGCCGCAGGCGATTTGGTGCGGGTGCGGTATCGGCTGATCAATATCAGCGGGGGATCGGTACGCCTGATGTTCCCTTCCGGCCAGCGATACGACCTGGCACTGGACGGGCAGCAGGGTCGAGTCTGGCAGTGGTCGGCCACTCGGAGTTTTATTCAGGTTTTGAGTGGGCAAAATCTGGGTGCGGAAGAGACCTTTGAGTTTACAGAAGTATTTTCTCTTTCCGAGACCGGGGCGGGACCGGGAGATTCGTTTCTGTTGAGGGGATTTTTGAGCGTGGCGCCCGATGAAGATGGATCGGCGGGGCCTTCGGAAACAGAAGGTCTGGTTAAGTTTGCGGTGGGAGGCCAGGTAGGTGGCGGATTACCGGAACCCCAGCCCTTGCCGCCTATTGAGACACCAACGGATGCCGTCAAGCAGGAGACGGGACGTCCGGGAGACTTT
>JAPUJS010000455.1 GCA_027296045.1 bacterium
CTCACTTCTCACAGCGCAGGGCAGTCTCAGCGGTATCGTCAGAGAGCCATTCAGCTCTTCATCGACAACCTGCATCGATTCGTGAAAGGTGAGCCGCTCGCGAACGTCGTGGACAAAGAGAAGGGCTACTAACTTCCGAAAGGACAACCTCCAATGATCGATAGCCCGACAGGAATCGTGGGAATCCTCAAACAAGAGGGCGTCGAGTGGGTCTCGGAATCTCCGAGTTCATCGAGTAAAGCAGTGATGATCGTCCCTTGTTGATCTGCTTGACTTCATTCAATAGCGGACGTTTATTACGCGAAAACAGCATCGCGTGTTTAGGTCCGAAGTGGGACGGGCAATCCTTGCAGGACCTGGGTTTACGGGCATACTTCGGAGTGTGCCTATTCTGTTAGGATTTCGATATGAAAGCGCCAGATAGAATGTTCGTAATATTGGCTGGACTGATTTTGGCCTTGTCGATGGCCGAGTGCTGGGCCGCGCAGCCGTATGAGCCTGTGCATCCCGACCCGGTGCTGGAGCCGTGGCGCTGGCGCACGTTCCCGGACCTGGACGGTCTGGGGATCCGGTGTATGGTCGAAGATCGGAATGGGCAGATGTGGTTTGGCAACCAGGAAGGGGTGCGTAGCTACAACGGCATCACCTGGACCGACCACACCCCCGAAGCGGGTCTTCCGGGCACCCCCGTAGAGGCGCTTCTGGCTGCCCGCGACGGCAGTGTGTATGTTGGGATGAAAACGGGCATCAGCCGCTTCAAAGAAGGCACCTGGAACCGGGTTTTTCCGCCCCAACAGGAGGACAGTCTCGCCTGGGAGGTCTGGGACCTTTTGGAAGCCTCGGATGGCATCCTCTGGGCAGGCACCAGCCGGGGCGCCCTGCGCCTGGGCCCGGATGGGGCCACCTTCTACACCACCCGTGCGCAGGCAGAGAGCCTGAAAGTGCAGTTGCCCAATGTTGGGCGCAGCGTGGTGCCCTACGAGACGTTTTCGGTTTTTGATGTCTATCAAACCCGGGACAATGCCATCTGGTTTGGCCTTCGGAACGGCGAAATTGTTCGATACGATCCAGATGATCCTTCAAACGCGTGGCAGCGCCACACCCGGGCCGAAGGGCTGGATGTGGGCAGGTGGCCCCGAATGGTTCAGACCCGGGAGGGGGACCTCTGGGTGGCCACCCATCAGAGCAATCGGGGTCTGAACCGGTTCGACGGCAAAACCTGGACGACCACGTACCTCAGCAGCCTGGGCGGCGTCGATAGCAATCCTTCCATCCTGGAAACACGGGACGGCACCCTCTGGGTGGGCGGCAACAGCCGACGCCTGCATGCGTATAGAAACGGCACTTGGACCGTTTATGACCGGCCCGACATCCCCATTCCAACGGTTCGGATCCAGGCGCTTCTGGAAACCTCCGACGGCTCCCTCTGGATTGCCGGCCGGTATAAAGAAGTGGTGCGGCTGGAATATCACAACGCCCGGTGGCGGACCTACCAGGATCTGGTTTTTCAGTGTGAGACCCCGGATGGCGCCCGGTGGTTTGTGTCTGGCGACAGCAGCGTGGTGGTGGCCCACGGAAATGCCTGGACCCGCTATGGGGTGGAAGATGGCCTGATGGAAGATCCCCGCAAGCTTCTCGTCACCCAGGACGGGGTGCTCTGGGCAGCTGGCAGCCACCAGAACACCGCAGCCACAGCACAGTTCGACGGAGACGGATGGGCCTACCGCACCCATCCCCGGCTTTCTCGACGCATTCATGAACGGGCCGTCTACGAAGCTGCAGACGGGGCCCTTTGGTTTGGCGCGGCGGGTGGCCGGATGCGAGGTCAGATGGGCGGTTTGCTTCGCTTTCAGGCAGGGACCTGGACCCATTATCATGCCGAAGGCGTGCCCCGTTCCGTCTCCGGCATCGGGCAGACGGCCGATGGCACGCTCTGGTTTGGGAGAAATTCGCTTGTGCGTTTTGACGGACAGGACTGGCAGCCCCTCACCGAGCCCGAGGGTCTGGCCCCGGGCAACTGGAGCGATGTGGTCTCTTCGACTGCGGAAGGGGCACTCTGGATCGGCACACGGACCTACGGTGTGTTTCATTTCGACGGAACAACCTGGACCCGATACGACACAAGAGATGGCCTGGCGGACAACCGCATCCGGGCCATCCTGCACCTTCCCAGTGGCGCCCTTCTGGTGGGCACAGACAAAGGCATCAGCCACTTCGACGGACAGACCTGGACCAACTTTGACCTGCATCCCAATCCGGTCGCACCCGACCTCGCTATCGGCGGGCTCCGGTGGTCCGGTAGCGGCGCGCTCTGGATTACCTTTTCGTCTCCCAGGACCAAGCTGACGCGCCGGTTCAAACCCGACGCCGACCCGCCGGAAACCGAAATCACTTTCTCCCCGGCCGAGGTCGCTCCACCGGGCAACATCACCCTGACCTGGCAGGGCGCAGATCGCTGGTCCGCCACGCCAAGTGCCCAACTCCAGTTTGCCTGGCGACTGGACGGCGGGCTCTGGTCCCCCTTTGCGGATGCCAAAAGCCACCTCTTTCAGGCTCTGCCCCCCGGGGCGTACACATTTGAAGTAAAGGCCCGAGACGGCAGCTTCAATTCGGATTCTACCCCCGCCGTGGCCCGCTTCACGGTGCTTCCCCCCACCTGGCAACAGCCCTGGTTTCTGGGTCTGATGGCCGTTGTGGGAATCGTGACCGGCTATCTCGCCTCCCGAATCCTGGTTCGAGACCGAATGCTGCAGGCTTCCAACGAGGCTCTGTCCACGGCCAATCGGGATCTGTTCAGCCTCAACCAGGCCCTCCGCCAGCAGGCTTCCAAATTGGAAACCGCCAACCAGAAAATCCAGCAGGCCGCCCGGTGGAAAACACAGTTTTTGGAGAGCATTTCCCACGAACTGCGCACGCCGCTCAACGCCATTTTGGGATTCACCAGTCTGGTGATGCGCCGAAGCGGGGAGGCCCTGCCGGAGCAGCAGCGAGAGAATCTGGCCAAAGTAAAGCAGGGGGGGGAATATCTTTTGAGCCTGGTGGATGACATTCTGGATCTCACAGGGATCGAAGGCCGGGGGATCGAAATCCATGCGGAACGAATCCACATTCCAACGCTGGTTCTGGCTTGCCGCGAAACCGTTGAGCCGCTCTTGAAACCCGGTGTTGTGTTGATTGCCGACGTTTCGGATAATGTCGGGGAAGCGCACACCGACAAAGCGCGCCTGCGCCAGGTCTTGATCAACTTGCTCGGTCATGCGGCCAAGGTGACCGAAGCCGGAGAAGTGAAAATTCGGGCGGCCAGGGAAGGTCCCTCTGAGCTGGTGCTTGCAGTGTCAAATACGGGCCCCAGCATTCCCACCGAGGCTCTGGAAACCATTTTCGATGAATTCCATTCGCTGACGGGGTCGGGAATCCAGCACGAAGATACCGGCCTTGGGTTGTCGATTTCAAAGCGCCTGGTCGAATTGCTGGGGGGGACGATCCGTGTGGAGAGCCAAGTTGGCAAGGGATCGACATATACCGTGCAGATTCCGATGGTTTACAGGGAAAGCTGAGGAAAAGACATCCCCCCCAAACAAAAACCGCAACAACCAGAAGTTTTAGTCATTGCGGCAGAAGTAGCAAGTTATGATTTGATCTCTATTGCAAAGGATCTAATTTACCCAAGGATTCATGATTTCGTGCTCGCCCCCATAGATTTCTCAGTTCATCTTGATGCAATGATGCCCATTCAATTGTCAAA
>JAPUJS010000456.1 GCA_027296045.1 bacterium
GTTCACCGGAGGCGTATTCACAACCGGTTTATTCACAGCCGGGGTTTGATGTTCTGCCTGTTGTGCAACAGAAGGAGTATATTCTGTTTGCGTGACAGGCATTGGTGTGTTCACCGGAGGCGTGTTGACCTGCGGATTCCCAACGGGTTGAGGTGTTGGTGTCACCGGAGGCGTATTCACAACCGGTTTATTCACAGCCGGTGTTTGATGTTCTGCCTGTTGTGCAACAGAAGGAGTATATTCTGTTTGCGTGACAGGCATTGGTGTGTTCACAGCCGGTGTTTGGCGTTTTGCCTGTTGTGCCACAGGTATACCCTCCTTCTGTGTGACAGGCAGAGGGTTGCTGACCGGCTGTGGATCGACAAGGGTCGGGTTGGGAGCAGGTTGGGTTGAGACCGGCGTGTGTTCCGGTGGGTGCTGAATACCCGGTGTTGCAGCCCTTTCCGATGTGATCTCAGGACCCTGTTCCGAAACCGGAGGTTGGAAATCCGTGGCTCCGATAACCGGTATCCGGGGTGTTTCTGGCCGGGTCTGAGGAGGTTGTATTGGGTTTTCCGAAACCGGCGTCTGATCCTTTACAGACGGCGGCCTGATTTCCGGGGTCCCATTTTCCTGAACGGATGTCCGGGAAACGACCGGTGGTTGGACCGACCGCTGTTCCTGCCCGGTCCAAACGGGCCGTTCCGGGGAGGCAGGCGGTGGTTTAGTAGAGGATGGAGCCGGTGATCCAGGTTGGACCTGGGGCTGTGCCGAAGGCCAAACCGGTGTGTTTTGATGGTGTTGATCTGAAACGACGGGTTCCGGAGTGGTCTGCGTCCCTGCAGATGGAATCGGAATTTGTCGCGATGTTCGAACCGGTTGTTCCGACGCGGTTGGCCAATCGCCCTGTTCGGCTACATCGGATCGGGGGCTTTCCGAGCCAGGCTGCGGTTCAGCCTGACTTAGTAAGACCGACCTTTCCAGGGACTCCGCTTCTGGCATCGGATCGGCCAAGCGATCTGGCCGAATGACCGGTTGTGCCTCCGTTTGTGGATTGTCCGACAGGACCGGGGGGGGGACCGCCTGAGCGGCCTGTGTTTCAAAGGCCGGTGGCGATGAGGCTGCCGAGACGTCCTTGTCTGTGGCAGGAAGATCCCCTTCTGGTTGTAGATCGGGTTTGGGTGTCGGAATCGTTGGTGCAGAAACTCCCGATTCAACCTCTGATCGCACAACCTGGCTGTGCGGCATGGGTTGAGTTGTCCGGTCTGGTGGATTGGGTGATACGGATTGATTGTCAGACACGGTCCACCCGGGTGCCGGATGGTGTGTTTCCGGAGGCGTCCAGGGTTCATTGGACGGCGTCCAGTCTGCTTCCTGAATCGGATGTGGACTGGTCTGACCGGATGGAGAAGGCGATTCGACTGCCGGCCGCTCGGGTTCCGGGGCGGGGGTTGCGGGATGTTCTTGAACCGGCCGCTCCTGGGTTTGGGCGTTGGCAACCGAATGTTCTGTCTGAACCGGCGCTGGATGTTCTGGCGGGAGCTGCCTCCCGATCGGGGGCGGCGCTTCCTCCACTGGTCCGACCGTTTGTGCAACAGGGGTCGAATTTTCGCCAGTCGGTTCAAGCCCCACATCCGGAGGGTGTTCGGATTGGGGCAGGATTGGGATATCCACTTCCGGGTTTTGTGCCTCTTCCCGAATGTCCGATGCGGTTTCCGGCGGTATATCGCTTTCGGCCAGGAACTCGGCAATGAGTTCGGCCAGCGAGGGGTAGGGTGTTCCGGAAGAATCGGATGGAGGAAGGGCTGTTGTAGCAGACCCGTCTAATTGTTGCTGGGCCTCTTGCAACACAGCCTGGAAGTGGGTGTCCCCCCCGTCCAGGAGGGGCGCACCTTCGGGTACAGAAACAGAGGGTGTGTCGCCTCCTGGTATAAATTGGAGGAATGTTGAAAGCATTGGGATGGTCTCCAATTGGGATTTAGGGACTACGAGTGAAGAGAAACCAGAGCAACTCCGGTTGCTTTGGCCGACTTCCCGTTTTGCGGGCAGTCTCGGGGTTGCGCACAGGGCAAGTCAACACGGGGTGGTTTGGGCGTTTTGCCCTTTCGAGGTTTTGTTGTTGCCGTGTGCGATCACACCGTTTTTAGGTACTGTACCTGATTTGTGAGAGCCTTATCGAGCTGCTGTTTTTCCCTGTAGCAGTTCCTGAGACAGCTTTGCTTTCCGTTGTTCGTCATTCAGGCCGTTTAAGATGCGTGCGGCCAGACGGGGTTGGAGCCGGGTCAGGATGTCTAAGATCATCTGATTTTCTTCTTCTGGAATTTCGTCAAAGATGGCCGCTGCATCGGCCGGACGCATGGCCCCGTAGAGGGTGACCAGCTGGCTCAGGCGTTCCTCACGGACTTTCACAATGTCTTCACTACCGACCATACTGCGTTCCTGGCGCACTGCCACGGTGTCCAGGAGTGTCTGGTTCTCGTCGCGTATGGTTTTTTGCTCTATTTCCAACTGCTGGATGTCGCGTTCGATTTCTCCTTTTTGCTGTTGCAGCAGCAACAGGGCGTCCTGGACTTTGGTGAGTTCCTCTTCTTTGAGGAATTGACTTTCGCCGCCCGGCATCGATCCTGTGAACAGGGATCGAACTTCCTCCAGGTCTTCCACCACGTTTAGGGCGAACAACATCACCAGGCCGATTGCGGCAAATGAGAGCGACATTCCGATGATTAACAGCAGGGTGAGCAGCAGTTTTTTCATAGGATTTCTTTCGAACGATCAGGTGGTTTTGCGTCTCGAAGCGATTTCGTCCATGGCGACCTGGTCGCGCCGACGTTCTTCTTTTTGAAAGGCACGGTAGTCGCGTTCTTTCAGGTTGTCCAACGCCTGTTTTTCCCGGACAATTTTCATCAGGGCTTCGCGTTTTTCTGCAACCCGGCTGTGTGCTTCTCGAAGGTTTGTTTCCAGCTCCCGGTGTTGGCGGGAAAGGTCTTCCAGATAGGTGTTGATGATTCGAAGATCGATTGGGTTTAACCGACCACTTTGAAACTGGAGCAACTGGATGCGACAGGCCTCTTGTTGTTGTTCGAGCTGGAATCGGAGGGCTACCACAGACTGCAATTGGGCCAGGGCTTCTGCCAGGTCCTGTTGTTTCCGCTCTTCTTCCCGTTCTTTGAGCCGACGCACCTGCTCCAGTCTCCAGGTAAATCGTTTGGCCATATAAGTTGGGTTATTCCTGTTGTGTCTCTAAAAGCCCCATCATCTGTGAGATACTTTCCTCAAAGGGGACGTATTCCTCAATGCCCTGACGGAGAAATTTGTTGATGGGGCTGATGTGGTCCATGGCAAAATCGATTTCGGGATTATTGCCCCGTTGGTACGCGCCAATGTTGATGAGGTCTTCGGCCTCGCGATGGGTAACAATCACTTCTCGAAGACGGTTGGCCCGTTCGAAATGTTGGGGCGGAACAACCTCGACCATCACACGAGAAACGCTTTCTAAGACATCGATGGCCGGGTAGTGGCCACGGGTTTGGAGCCTCCTTGACAATATGATATGACCGTCCAGGATAGATCGCATGGCGTCGGCCACGGGTTCGTCCAAATCGTCGCCTTCGACCAGGACGGTGTAAAATCCGGTAATGCTGCCCCTGGCGCCCATGCCGGCCCGTTCGAGCAGTTTGGGTAAAAGGGCAAAGGTGGAGGGGGTGTACCCTCGCGTGGTAGGTGGTTCGCCTACGGCAAGGCCTACTTCGCGCTGGGCCATTGCCACGCGTGTGGCCGAGTCCATCATGAGCAGGACGTCTTTGCCCTGGTCGCGGAAATATTCGGCAATGGCGGTGGCCACCTGGGCCCCTTTGATGCGCACCAGTGCAGGCTGATCGGATGTGGCGACGACGACAATGGATCGGGACAGGCCTTCGGGACCCAGATCACGTTCTAAGAATTCGCGCACTTCCCGGCCGCGTTCCCCGATCAAGGCAATGACGTTGACGTCGGAGTTGGCGTGGCGGGCCATCATGCCCATCAAGACACTTTTGCCCACGCCTGAACCGGAAAAAAGGCCCACGCGCTGGCCTTTGCCACAGGTAATGAGGGAATCGATGGCGCGAATGCCCGTGCCAAGCGGTTCTTTGATGCGCTGGCGAGCAAGCGGGTTTGGAGGCGTGTTGGCCACGGGTCTTTTTTGGCTGTTCCAAAGGGGCCCCTTGTTGTCGATGGGTTCTCCCAGGCCGTTTAGAACGCGACCCAACAGGTCTTCTCCAACGCGCACGGTGAACGGTTCGTCGGCGGCTGTGACCCGGCTTTCAGGCGCAATGCCGGTCATTTCGCCCAAAGGCATCATCAAGATCCGATGGTCTCGAAATCCAACCACTTCGGCAATGACGGAAGGGCCGCCTCCTGGAGGATCAATGCGGCAGAATTCTCCGATGGAGACGGGCGGTCCGTTGGCTTCGATGACCAGGCCCACGACCTGGGTCACTTTTCCCCGAACCCTTATGGAATCAGTGGCTTCGACCTCCGATAGGAGGTGCGTTATGTTCATGATGTGGTGTTTTCGTTGTTCCTTGGGTCGGGGGGATCTTCATTTTCCATCTGCGCTCCCTCGGTGGTTTCTGGTTCGTCATTTCGTGGATCGTCGTCTGGTGTCCGTTCGGTTTCGTCCTCGACTGTTTCCAGTTTGTCCTCGACTGTTTCCGATTGCCTATTTTGTTGCGGATCATCTGTTCTGGTTTCGCTGTCGATTGTCCCCGCGGTGTTCTCTTTTTCAGGTGTTCCAAGTGAATCTTCTGGCATGATATCCGGTTCATTTGTCATCTCACCGGGGCTTTCCTGTCCATCCCGTTCGAGACTGCTTTCATCAGAAGGGGTGTTTTGGATGCATTCGATCAGTATATTTCGAAGTTTTTTCAGTCGTTCTTCAATGCGGGCATCTACATCGCCTGCAGGGGTTTCGATTAGACAGCCGCCTCGGTGGATCTCCGGGTCGGCTTCCAGGGACAGATGTTCGACATTTTCCAGGCTTTCGAGCCAGGCTTCTTGGTGGCTTCGCACGGCTTCCAGGTCGTCGGGGTGTACTTTCAAGACCACTTTGGATGCTTCCGACAGATAGGAGAGACAGTCCTGAATGGCCTGGACAACGATTTCGGAGTGGATTTCGGCGGCAGACCCAATGATATTTTTTGCCACAGCGATGGCCAGGTCGGCCAGGTCTAATTCGGTCGTTTTGAACAGGTCTTCCCAGCGAGAGGAAAAGGTATGGACAACCGATTGAAATCGTTCGATTTCGGATATACTTTGGGCCTGGCCTTCTTTGAGGCCCTCTCTGTGACCGTCTTCGAATCCGGACCGGTAGGCGTCTTCTTTTTCCCGTTGATATCGGGCTTCAAATTCCTGTAGTCGTTCCTCAACCCGGGCTTCAATCTCGGCGGCAGTGATCTCGGGTTCGGGTTCTGGCTCGGGTTCTGGCTCGGGTTCCGGTTCCTCTTCCTCTTCCGTATAATCCGTTTCTTCTTCGACTCCAACCACCAGATCCTCGGAGTCGACCGTGTCGGCCTGCTGGTCCAGTGAATCGAAGTCTTCGAGAGACGCCTCTTCTACAGGTGTGGCTTCTCCTTCGCCCTGAAAGGGAAGAGAGACGCGGTGTTCGGAGATCCGGGGTGTTCGGATAATTCTGTTCATAGATGCCCGGGTGATCTGCGGTCTGAGTGGATAGAAACGGTCGGTTTATATTCTAAATGTACGAATGAATAGACTGTGAGGCAATGTATCTTCAGGCCGCATTTGTTTCGGTTTCGTTAGGCGCCCTGGCGCTGGCGCGCCTGGGAGTCTTCGATGAGCATGGTGCGGATGAGACGTGCGGCGTCTTCGGGCCGTTCGGTGATGAGCTGGGCAATGCGGCCCAGGATGATTTCGTGCGGCGTTTCGGGAAGTTCTTCGATGGCATCGTCGTCTTCTAATTCGCGCTGGGCTTCCATTGCGATTTCTTCTTCCCGGGCAACGCCGCGACCGATGGCGCCGATGATGGCCCGCAATACCAGCAGGGCGATGACGATGGCCAGGCCCTTGGCCACGTTGAGAATGATTTCAGTGATCAGCTCACTTTGTTCTTCGGCCCGCTGTTTCTTTTCCTGCTGGAAACGAATGTCCTGGATGGCAAAAACGAAAGTAGAGGTCGTGAGCTGGTCGCCCCGGTTTGGATCGATGCCAAGTGCGCCCCGGGCAATGTCTTCAATATATATGATTTCTGCCGGTGTGCGCGTTCGGTAGGCAGGGGCATCATCCGTTGAATTGGCCGGGTCGGGCACTCTGTCGTTGATCATCAGGGCAGCAGAAATTCGCTTCATGGTTCCCGGAGCGCCGGAAATGTGTTCGATTCTTCGGTTGATCTCGTAGTTGGCGATGCTTCGTTCGCTGGTTCCGGCCTCTGCAGACTGTTCTTCGTTGCGCTCTTCGCTGCGCAGCACCGTATTGTCGGGGTCAAAGGATTCGAGTTCGATCTGCTTCTGATCGAAGTCGAGTTCGACCGAGACATTGATCCTGGCCTGATCGGGGCCCAGGACATTGTCCATGGTGCTCTGGACTCTAGATTCCATATATTTTTCGATATTGCGCTGGACTTCCAACTGCTTGGACGTCAGGCTGGCCAGGGGGTCGACTTCCTCGGAGAGCAAGTTGCCGCTGTTGTCGATCACCGTGATGTTTTTGGGGTCCAGCCCTTCGACACTGCTGGCGACCAGGCGTTGGACGGCCTGGACCTGTTCTTTTTTCAGCGACATCCGGGGGCGAAGGGTCAGCATGATGGAGGCGGTGGCGGGCTTTTGCTGGTCGGTGAAAAGGCTGGGTTCGGGGGTGACTACGGCCACGCGCACGTCTTCTACTTGCTCGAGCTGCATGATGGTTTTCTTGAGTTCGCCTTCTAAGGCCTGGCGCATTTTTATTTTTTGCAAAAAATCGGTAATGCCCAGGGGCACTTCGTCAAAGACTTCATAGCCAATCAGGCCGGTGGCAGGAAATCCCTCGGCGGCCAGTGCGGCACGAAGACGCAGGCGGGCGTCTTCGGGAACCATCACAAGGGTGCCGTCGCCGCCCAATTTGAACGGCTGGTTCATTTCCAGGAGTCGATTGGTGAGTTCGCCGACCTCTTTCATGTCGAGTTCTATGTAGAGGGGTAAATAGTTCTCATCGGTCTCGCCCCCGCCGCTGAACAGAAAAATGAGGGCGATGATCAAGACGCCAATGCCGGCACCAACGCCGATTTTTTTGTTGCGGTCGAGGCCGTCGAAGGTCTCGCGCATGCGTTCAATGAAATCCTTTATGGCATCCATCTTGATGTACTCCTTGGAACGTTTGCCGAACGATCCGGGGAATGAAATTTGGTTTTGACTTCGTGTTTCGAGTGTGATTTGAAACGGAAATCAGTTTGAAAATGTCGTGATATCGAGTAGGAGCCGTTTTCAACGGCGATGATTCGCAGATACAATCTGCTCCTACCGTTCACGTCTTGGATGAATCCATGGCAATATTCACATTTTAAATTAGTATTAGACCTGGATTCTCATAATTTCTTGAAAAGCCTCCTGGGTGCGGTTTCGAATTTCCAGCAAGAGATCGAGGGCCAGTCCGGCTTCTTGAACGGCGACCATCACTTGATGGACGTCGGTGATTTCGCCGGCAATAAAGCCGTCGATGGCACGGCCTGCATGGAGTTGGTGGGCGTTGACGTCTTCGGCAAAGCTTTTGACCAGGTCTAAAAACCCCTGTTTATTGGGTTCTACCGTTGTTGGCCCTGGGCTCTCGGCCGCATCGGACTGGCGGACTTCCAGGGTGCCGGTAATGCCCTGTTCGAGCTGGCGAAAGGATTGGCCGGTTGGCCCCTGAGAGGCCGATAGGAGGCTGATGACCGGCATCAGGTCCCTCCCCGGTCCAGGATTTTTTTGATGCGAATCACTTCGGGGATGTAGCGCCGGGTTTCCGGGGGCAGTTTTTTGCGTTTTACCAGTTCGGGACCGGCATTGTACGCCCACAAGGCCAGGTCGACACTGCCGAACCGTTTGACCAGCGATCGGATATACCGGGTTCCGCCGAAGATGTTTTGGGCAGGGTCTAACGGATTGCTGACGCCCATATCGGAAGCGGTTGCCGGCATCAATTGCATCAAACCCCTGGCACCTTTGTGAGAGACTGCCAGAGGATCGCCTGCAGATTCTACATAAATCATGGCACGGGTCAAATTGGGATCAATCTCGTTCATTTGACTGTAGCGTTCAATCAGGAAATCGAATTTTTGTAGCTTGGAGCGGATGTGACGATTGAATGTTTTGACCGGCGAGAGGGTCGTTTTGGGTGCAGAATGGTTGTGAAAGCGAGAGTTTAATCTGGCTTCGAAAGTGTGTTCCGGCTGGGGTGCCGGGTCTATTTTTTCGGGGGTTGTGGGTTCGGGCTGAGCCGGTAGATGGTAGGGCAGGCCGGTGCTGCGGGACATGATCAGGTAAACAATATCCGGCCGATAGCTTCGTTTGTAATAGGCCTCAGGATTGGCCTCATCTGCGTGTACTGGAAGGGTGGTGAATACAAATAGGAAGATCAAAAATGGGGCGGTATATCGGTTGCGCATCATATGGGATTCCAGAGTTAGGCTATGAAGTCGATGTGTTTACCGGGAATGGAAGGGGTTTTACGGCTGGTGCCTTCAAAGGTGTAGAGCTGTTGTCTGGTCGATTCAAACATGGAGGCAATTGCCTGGTTCTCTTCGGTGCTCAACACGCCCGAAATGGAACCGATCTGGACGGCCGTGTTTGGGGCCCGGGTAGATGAAGCAGGCTCTGGAACTGCCGGATCGTTCGGGGTGATGTCCAGACGGCTGCCCACACGGTTTGTGGGAGCCGTTGCCGGGAGGCGGGTCCATTGAACAGGGGTAAAGTTCATTGGTTTGAATCCTTGGTTCAGATTTTGGACTGGATTTCCTCCATCCGAAATCAAATATTATGCCCTTACCTGGCCGCTGATGCTTTTTCGGATGCCCTGGAACGCACCCGCGATGAGCCGGATGCTGATGTTGTAGAGCAGGTGGTTTTCGGCCAGGGCGGACATTTCCATGTCGATGTCGACATTGTTGACGCCCGAGACATTGGGACCCGGGTCGGGTTGATAGATGCGGGGGGCTTTTTGGGCCACGTTGCCGATAAGCATGTGTCTCCCATCGGTGCGCTTACCCGAGATTGTGGGTTTGACGACCTGGGAGCGCAGGTAGGAGGCAAAATCGACTTCTTTGCGCTTGTAATTGACGGTATTTATGTTGGCAATATTGTTGGAGATGGCGCGGTTTCTAAGGGCAGATACGTTGAGTGCTTTGTTGAGCAAGGGAATTCGGGTTCTGTCAAAAATGAGGTTTCTGACAAGCATAGCAAACTCCTGGGATGGGATGAGTAAAGGGATTCAATCGGTTTTTGAAAGAGCAAGTTATGTACCTGAATGGAGATTATGAAATTCATTTTTTGTATAAATAATTATAATTACTTAATTTATGTGATAGATGGTATACAAGAATAAACACCGGTGGTGATATTTTGAAAGAAAAACATTCCGCAGTGGGGAAGGAAAAACCGGTTGGCACCCCGACTGAGATGGGAATTTCTTGACGGTTTGGGCAGGAAGGGTTATCCTGTTTTATCCAATACGTTTGTTTTTCTGGAGGTTTAGTATGCTTTTGGCTGAAGAATGGGATGTGCTCTGGCTTTCCATGCGCGTCGGGGTGTTGTGTGTGCTGATCAGTTTGCCCCCGGCAGTTTTTTTGGGCTGGGTGCTGGCCCGGGGCAGATTTTGGGGCAAGGTGCTGCTAGACGGCATCTGCCATTTGCCACTGGTTTTGCCGCCGGTGGTGACCGGATACGGTTTGCTGGTGTTATTTGGCCGCAGGGGAATTCTGGGCAGGTTTTTGGAGACCTTTGGGATTCAGGTCGCATTTACCTGGAAAGGGGCTGTATTGGCGGCTTCGGTGGTCGGTTTTCCGCTGATGTTGCGGTCCATTCGGTTGGCCATCGAGGGAGTGGACGTCCGGTTGGAACGGGCGGCCCGGACGCTGGGTGCGGGGCGATTGCGGACGTTTTTCACCGTGACGTTGCCCCTGGCATTTCCGGGGCTGCTGGTTGGGGCGTTGCTGACTTTTGCGCGAAGTCTGGGAGAGTTTGGGGCAACCATTACGTTTGTGTCCAATATTGCAGGAGAAACCCGGACTTTGCCGCTGGCCATTTTCACATTCTTAAACCGGCCGGATGGAGATGCGGGGGCCACCCGGCTGGCCGTGATTTCCGTGCTGATATCGCTTTTGGCACTGGTTGGAAGCGAGTGGGTGACGAGGCGGAGAAAATAGGATGCTGTCGATTCGAGTGATCAAAAAAAGGGCCGCCTTTACGCTGGATGTCTCTGTGGATTGCAGGTATCCGGTCACGGCGGTATTTGGCCCTTCTGGGGCAGGGAAGACGACCTTGCTCCATCTGATTGCAGGACTTTTACGTCCCGATGCGGGTGAAATTCGGCTGGGCGATACGGTGTTGTTTTCTTCCCAGGCGGGTATCGATATGCCGCCCGAACAGCGTCGGGTGGGCTATGTGTTTCAGGACGATTTGCTGTTTCCGCATCTCAGCGTGTTGAAGAATCTTCGGTATGGCTATGACTTGCTGAGGCAAGAAGACCGTCGATTTGAGGTGGACCGGGTGGTGGATCTGCTGGCGTTGGCACCCTTGTTGGACCGTAAACCGGAGGGGCTTTCGGGAGGAGAGCGGAAACGGGTGGCACTTGGGCGGGCCATTCTGGCATCGCCCCAACTGCTGGTGATGGACGAGCCCTTGGCTTCGCTGGATCAGGTGCTGAAGGACCGAATTATTCCGTATTTGCGGCATATTCGGTCGGATTTGAAAATCCCTATTTTATATGTCAGTCATTCGGTGGCCGAAATCTTGCAATTGACAGGACAGGTGGTGGTGCTTCAGGAAGGACAGGTGTTGGCACACGGCGACTTCTTCCAGGTGGCACATCGTCCGGAGGTGTTGCCGCTTTTGGAGGCGCACGGGTTTGAGAATGTATTGCCGGTGACGATAGCGGCGAGCAACCGGGTGCAATATGGGGCACAGGACTTGCAGGTGCCGCCTACCGACCGGCCTGTGGGCAGCCGGGTATTTATCGGGATTCGGGCAAACGATATTATTTTATGCCGGCAGCGCCCAGAGGGGTTGAGCATTCGCAATGCCCTGTCCGGGCGGATTCTGGAGGTGTCCCAGGTCGAGGGCAGGCAGCTTATTTATGTGGATGTGGGCAAGCGGCTGGCTGTGGAGGTCACACCGGAGGCGGTGGCGGAACTGGGGTTGAAGGAGGGGGATGACGTGGTGTGTTTGATCAAAACCCATTCGATTCGGATGGGTCCAAATGTGGAATAGACGTTCCCTCACAAGGTGGGTGTTTTTTCGGCAATCGGCTGGCTCGATGTTTTAGCGAGCAACAAAAAAGCGGAAGACAAATGTCTTCCGCTTTTTTTGAAGTCCTGTTCCGTACTATTCTTCTTCTTCGTCTTCGGATTGCTGACCGCCTCTCCGGTAGATGCCGGCCAGGCCATATTCGTGGAGTTTGTTTCTCAGGGTGCGAGAGGAAATACCCAGGACATCGGCGGCGGCCGTCCGGTTCCCGTCTTTGGCTTCCAGGGTTTTGAGAATGAGCTGTTTTTCCATGTCCCGAACCGTTGTGCCGACCTCCATGCCGTCGCTCCCGCCCCTGGCCCTGCGCTCTCCGGTGAGTACGTCCAGGGGCAGATGCTTTACCCCAATCTGGGTTTCCTGGCAGATGACGACGCCGCGTTCGAGGTAGTTTTCGAGTTCCCGGATGTTGCCGGGCCAGTTGTAATTCATCAAGATTTCGAGGCCTTTTTCGGAAACGCCCTCGATTTGTTTGTTGTTCTCTTTGTTGTATTTGTCGAGAAAGTGATCCACCAAAGAGGGGATGTCTTCTTTGCGGTCTTGCAAGGTGGGAATGTTAATGGGAATGACATTGATGCGGTAGTAGAGGTCTTCCCGGAAATTGCCCTTTTCAATTTCTTCTTCGAGATTGCGGTTGGAGGTGGCCACAATGCGTACGTCTACCTGGATGGATGTGCCGGATCCGATGCGTTCGAATTCGCGTTCTTGTAGCACGCGAAGGAGTTTGGCCTGGAGGGGGGGCTTGATTTCGCTGATTTCATCGAGCATTAAGGTGCCCCCATCGGCCAATTCGAAACGCCCTTTGGTTTGTTTGATGGCACCGGTGAAGGCACCTTTTTCGTGGCCGAAGAGTTCGGATTCGATGAGGTCCTGGGGCAGGGCGGCACAGTTGAGTTTGATGAATGGACCGGCGCTTCGCGGCGAGTTGTAGTGGATGGCCCGGGTGACGAGTTCTTTGCCGGTTCCGCTTTCGCCATTGATGAGTACTGTGGACCGGGATTGGGCCACGATTTTGATGAGGTCGAAGATTTCGGCCATGGCTTTGCTTTTGCCCACCATGTTGCCAAAGTCATACCGGATTTGTAACTCGGAACGGAGACGCTGGTTTTCCTGACGGAGCAATTGGTTTTCGAGGGCGCGTTCGACCCGGACTTCGATTTCTTCCAGGGTGCCGCCTTTTTCGATATAATCGTAGGCACCCTTTTGCATGGCTTCGACGGCGTTTTGCACCGAGGCGTTGGCCGTAATCATCATGACCGGGGTGTCCGGCTGGAGTTGCCTGGCCCGGTCGAGGACCTGAATGCCGTCGATGTCGGGCATACGGATGTCGGATAGGATGAGGTCATAGGGGGTCTCTTCCATCCGTCGAATGGCCGTTTGGCCGTTTTCTGCGACATCGACATCGTGGTTTTTGCGGTCCAGGGTTTCTTTTAAAAAGTCCCGAAAAAGGTCGTCGTCATCGACCACGAGAATTTTTTTGGTTGCCATGGGTGTTATCACCTCTGGGATTCTTGAAGGGTTCGAAATTTGGCTTTGTGGTGCTCCGGCGCAGAAGGTCCGGGGCCTGTCGCTTCGAGGGGCTTTTGCGATTCTTTTACGAGGGGCCTATCCGGTCGCGTCTTTAGGGTGGGTTGGATCTAAATTATTTGGGAATGAAGATGGTAAATGCGGCACCTTTGCCTTCGGTGCTTTCAACGGCAATGCCTCCGCCGTGGGCTTCAATCACTTTTTTGGAGGTGGCCAATCCCAGTCCGTTGCCGCCTTCTTTGGTGGTAAAGAAGGGCATGAACAGTTTGGATTGGACCTCTTCAGACATGCCTATGCCGGTGTCGGAAATGGTGAGGGAGACGCAGGGCTTGTTGAAGTTGGCACGCTCATCTTGATGGGCATCCAGATCGGCCAGGTCGATTTTTAAAGATCCGCCTCCGGGCATGGCCTGTACGGCATTGTGCAGCAAATTGAGTACGATCTGCTGAATCTGTTCTGGATCGGCTTTGCAGGGCAGGACGTCTGCGCCATAGCGTCGTTCGATTTCGATTTCGTCTATGCGGGAGCCGGCATCGATTTCAAAAAACCCCAGGCAGTCTTCCACGATTTCGACAACGTCAATGGAGCGCACATTGAGCTGGAGGGGGCGCGTGTAGTTGAGCAGGCTGGAGACCATTTTGTTGAGGCCACCGATGCCTTCGATGATTTTTTTGACCAGCCGTCGACGGGGGTCGTCCACATCGAGGTCGCGTTCCAGAAGGCCTGCAAATCCACCAATGCCACCCAAGGGATTGCGGATTTCGTGGGCAATGATGGCCGACATTTCGCCAAGGGCAGTGAGGGTGTTGACCCGGCTGGCCTGTTCGGCCAGCTCCTGGAGGCGGGACAGGTCTTCAAAGGTTTCCACTGCTCCGAGGACTTCACCGGTGTCTGTGTGGAGACAGGTGGTGCTGAATCGTACGGGAATATTACGTCCTCTTGCATCGGTCAGGATTTTTTCCTGGTTTTGAAAGTCCCGGCCCTTCTCCAGGGTAAGCCGCAAGTGGGCGGCCTGTTCGCCCAGAACGGTTTCGCAGGGACATCCCAAAACATCGGCAGCGGCGTGGCCAAGCACGGTGGACGCCGTTTGATTCAATAGCGTGATGCGACCGTTGATGTCGACGGTAATAGCTCCGCTGCCCAGGTTTTCCAGAATGCCGGTCAGATAGGTATCCAGGTGGATTTTTTCGGCCAGGTTTTTCCGAAATTGGGATCGGGACGTCTTCAGTTCCTTGGTGAGGGCGTCGAAGCGTTGTTTCAGGTCTTCATTTTCGGCCTGGAGCCGGTGGAGGGCTTCTGGGGACGATTCGCTGGGCATATAACCTTAAGATTCCTATGATCGATGGGGAGAATAGGGTTTGCCACCAATGCCGGTGAGGCGGATGCCTTTTTGGGTGGATTTTTGGTAATGGGCCTCGGAGGATTGCACGAGTTTCTGAAAGGTGGTTTTGAGTTTTTGAAGTTCGGTCTGAAAGGCGGATCGGGCGTCGGAAGATCCTTCGGCGATAAAGGTGGCCAGGTGGTTCTGAAACCGTTTGAGGGTCTCGACCTGGTCCTGAAGTAGTGGAACAAGCTGTTCTGGTGATTCGCCAGTCAACCGGGCATCGACCTTCTGGGACAAATCGGAGGCGTGTTCCTGGAGGGCCATCAGGTGGGTTAGGGGCTCAGCGGGTTTCATCGCGAGAGGGCTCACTTTCGGGTGAGGGGCGTTGTTGAAAGGGCGAGCTTCCATAAACGCCTGTTGGGGGAACGGTTCGGCCGGCCGGTGTGGGGGAGGCGGGTCCGGAGGCCCTCAGTTGTTGGACTTCCTGCTCGAGGTCGTGTACTTTTTGGCGGAGGGTTTTGACTTCCGACTGTAGATGGTGGTTGTTTAAGGCCCGGCTGACGGCGGCAACGATTTCGGGGACTTTGAAGGGTTTGATCAAATAATCCTGTGCGCCCCCACGCAGGGCGTCGATGGCGGTTTCCAGGCTGGGGTAGCCGGTAAGGATGATGATCTGGGTGTCGGGCGATTCGGTTGCAAGATGGTCGACGACTTGCATGCCGTCCATATCGGGCAGACTCAGGTCGACAATGGCAACGTGAAAGGGTCGGTGATTGAGCCGTTCCAGGCCTTCGGTGCCGGTTTCGGCAGCCGACGTCTCATAGCCAGACTCGGAGAGAGACTCCGTGAGGAGTTCCCGCATGAAGTCGTCGTCGTCGATAATGAGGAGAGATTCGCCAGCCATGGTAGTTTTTTCAGGTGGGAAATGGATGTGGCGTACGGAAAGTGAGATGCTCCTGGAAGGAAAGGTGAGCAAACAGGACACCATAGCCCCGGGGATGTGGCTAAGCCCGTGTCTTCTACGAAGTTAAATATAGGGAAGGGTTCTGGATAAATCAAGGAGTTTTCGGACATAATTTCCGGGTTGGAGGAAATTTTTGCCGATTTAGTTTGCACTGTGCGGGGCCGATAAATGGATAGAGGACTTTCGGGTCGTCAGAGAAGTCGCCCCCCGTCTACGGTGAGGTTTTCGCCTGTGACAAATTCAGAGATGACCAGGGCAAAGATGGCGGTGGCGATGTCGTCGGGAGAGGCGACCCGGTTGAGCGGGGTGGCATCGCGGTGCATGTCGAAAAAGTCGCGCTGGTCGGCGACCCAACGGGTATCCACCAGACCCGGGGAGATGGCGTTGACCCGGATGTCGGGGGCCTGAGAAAAGGCCAGGGATTTGGTCATGTTGATAATGGCGGCTTTGGATGCGCAGTAGGCCACCGAAGAGCCCTGACCCGAACGGCCGGCGATGGAGGCGATGTTGATGATGACCCCGCCGTCGTGTTCGCGCATTTTGGCAATGGCGGACCTGGAGCAGAAGAAGGTGCCTTTGACATTGACATCCATAATGGTGTCCCAGTCTTCGCCGGTCAATTCGTCCAGTTCGGCCAGGGGTACAAAACGGGTGGTGCCGGCATTGTTCACCAGGATATCGAGCCTGCCGAAGGTTGTGGCGACCTGATCGACCATGGTGCGAACGGCGGTGTCGTCGGCCACGTTGGCTTGCACGGCAATGGCTTTGCGGCCGAGTTTGCGGACGTCTTCGGCGGTGGCTTCTGCGTCGGATTGTGAGCGGGAGTAGTTGACGGCTACATCGGCGCCTTCTTTGGCAAACAGGAGGGCAGTCGATCGGCCAATGCCAGTGCCGCCGCCGGTGATGAGGGCGACTTTGTTTTCGAGGTAGGACATGGGGGCTCCTTTTTTTTGAGGATGGAATGGTGTTTTTATTTAAAGTTCGGGAAACGGAAAAGCGATCACCTCTCGGATCGAGGTTGCGTTGGTAAAGAGCATGACAAGCCGGTCCACGCCGAGAGCAATGCCTCCTGTAGGGGGCATGCCGGATTCCAGGGCGGCGAGAAACTGGGTGTCAATGGGATAGGCGGGGGCACCGGAAGCTTTTCGTTCTTGGGTTTCTGATTCGAGGCGGGTGCGTTGTTCTTCGGGGTCGTTGAGTTCGGTAAAGGCGTTGGCGAGTTCGATGCCGGCAATGTAGAGTTCGAAGCGTTCGGCCAGGTGGGGGGCGTCGGGTTTGCGTTTGGCCAGGGCGGCCATGGAGGCCGGATAGTCGAGCAGGAAGGTCGGTTTGGGGTGTCCCAAATGGGGTTCGACCGAGTCCAGAAAGACTTTGAAATAGGCCAGGTCGAAGGGATCGTCCGGGTTTACGGAAGGGTGGGTTCGAGCCTGCCGAAGAAAACCATCGGGGTCTGCAGATGGGTCGACGTGGATGCCTGCGAATTGGGCAAAGGCTTCGTGGACGGTCAGGCGCTCCCAGGGGGGCGTGAGCTCGACGGATTTGTTCTGATAGGTGAGGGTCGTGCTTTTTGTGATGCGTTGTGCCAGTTCGCAAATGATGGCTTCGCTGTCGGACATGATGGCTTTATAGTCGGCATAAGCCCGATACCATTCCAGGATGGTGAATTCGGGGTTGTGCATGGAGGAAGCTGTCTCGTGCCGGAAAGCTTTGCAGATCTGGTAGATGGTTTCGAATCCAGAGGCCAGAAGACGCTTCATCGCGTATTCAGGTGAGGTGGGCAGGTAAAGCCTCAGGTCGGTTCTGTCATCCCGATAGCGGGTTTCAAAGGCCGTGAGGTGGGGTTCCTGGCCCGGGCATCGCGTGAGGAGCGGGGTGTCGACTTCCAGGAAACCCCTGGATTCGAAAAAGTTCCGAATGCCGGAGAGGATTTGAGAACGGATGCGCAGGTTGTTGCGGATTTTTGTATCTGGACCCGGGCATGTTTGAATTTTGGCGGGTGCCAGGAGGCGGATGGTTTGGGCCTGAAAAGTGGGTGGTTTCCAGGTGCCTTCGAGTTCGACAATATCGCCGGGGTGAACCGGTTCGAGTCCCGGTTGGATGTGGAAGGCGACCGATCCGGTTTCATCGGTAAGCTGCCCCTCGATGAGGCGGCCTGCCAGGATGGCCGATTCATTTGGCTGGAGATCGACAATGCGGTGGGTTCGGTGGCAACGGGCAGGGTAATGGAGAGAGTGCATGTGGTTTTTGGCAGCTAGGTGGGCATATCGGACAGGTGGGCGATATCGTTGAGAGAGACCACAGTTTTTTCGTGTAGGCCCTCGAGTCTCAGGTGGTGCACGGATGTGGGGTTGCAGACGAATCGGGGTTTGTGGTTGGCTTCGGGTTCGTAGCCCATAAAGGCGCGAAGATAAGCCACAATGGGACCGCCGTGGGTGATGACAGCGATCTGGTGATCGGGCGAGCGTTTGACCATGCGCGCGATGGCCCATTCCACGCGGTGGTGTAAATCGGCATAGGATTCGCCCCCCGGGATGCGACCATCGGCAGAGACTTTGCCGTGTACGATCAGATCGGGAAATCGGGTGCGGGCTTCTTCGTAGGACAATCCGGCCAGGTCGCCGCTGTCCAGTTCACGCAAGGCAGGCTCCACAATGGGGGTGACCCGGACGCAGTCCCCAATCAGGGAAGCTGTTTCCCGGGCTCTGCTCAGGGGGCTTGTGTAAAGGGATTGGATGTCGGCATCACGCTGGAGTCTTCCGCCCAGGAGAAGGGCCTGACGGCGGCCCAGGGGAGAGAGGGGGACATCTGTCCACCAGCCCAGGAGCCGACCGTTTTCGCGCTGTACGGACTGACCGTGACAGGCCAGGATGAGATCGGTTGCCATAGCGGGTAATATAGGACTTCTCGCGACCAGGATCAACCACCGAGTTGGTTCTGGGCCGTGAGATGTTTTGCTACCGGTATGTTGTTTGTGTATATTTATTTTTTCTTTTTGATGGTATGTCACGAAGCGAGACAAAATGTGAGGATGGGATGGAAATCCGATTCCTCCCACGCTTAAAAGCGTGAATATCGCAAAGCGTTTTGCAATATTTCCTCGGAGGTTTTTTATGAAGGTATTGCGCTTTGTTCTTATTTTGGGTGTGTTGTTAACAACAGGAACGGTATCTGCCGATAAGATGTGGCGCTTTGGGGGTGGGGTCATCCTGGATGGGATGGTTACGGGAGTCGGGATCGCTGTGGATGTGCCGACCCGTGGTGGGATGTTTGGGTTTTCGATTGCAGCAGACTACTATACCAAGTCGGGCACCACAACCGCACCGATCCGGGGGTTTGTGACCTACCGGACTCCGGTGCGCAGTTGGGTAGATTTTTATGTGGGTGCCGGATCGGGAATCGTTTATTCCAAGATTTCGGTGGTGGATATCAGCCTTCCGAGCACCAAATTGCTGGCCTCTGCTGTGGGGGGGTTGCATTTTAAGCTTTCCGAGTCCTCCGGGATTTACAGCGAGTTGTCCATGGATCGGCCCTTTACTTCGGGGGCAAAGAACAATACAGCTTTCCGGGTAGGTGTTTCGTTTGGTGCCAGCAAATGAGGCTGAAGTGTGGCAAACCGAGGCGTTGGTCGCTTTGCGGTCGGCGCTTTTCTATTTGATTTTTCGGGCGTTTTGTGGATGTTTGGAATGGGGTTCTTTGAACCAAGGAGAAATGTATGAGATATGTGCTTTTGCTTTGTCTTAGCTTGCTGGCGTTTCCCATTCGGGCGGATGCAATGTCTATTAAGGTGGGTGGGGGTGCCCTTTTTGATCCTGTACGTTGGGGTGGACACCTGTCGATCGAACTCCCCCTGGGGGATACTTATCCGACCTATCTGGCACCCTATGTGGAGTTTTATAGCAAGGACCAGATCAATGAGATTCCCATTGGAGCAACCTTGCTTTATAAAGCGCCTTTTAGCGATTTGGTTGGTACTGTGTTTTTTGGCGTTGGGGGTGGAGTGTTGTTGGCCCGGTCGCCGACGTTGACCATTCCAGGTATTGGGACGTTTAAAATTTCGGAGACCCAGGGGATTATTTCGGCAGGCGGGGGCCTTCGGATTGACATTCAGGAACGCATAGGAATTTTTGCCCAGGCTCGCTGGTTCAAGGCATTCGCGCCAGGATCTAAGAATCAGGTTAGCGTGCATATTGGGCTGCATTTTGATGTGGGGGGACAGGATTAGGCAGGTGGGAAATAGATGGAAAGGGCCGTTGCCGAAAGATTGGCAACGGCCCTTTGTTTTAGCGGTTTCGGAGGAAGTCGAGCAGGAGTCGCACGCCAATACCAGTGGCACCTTTGGGAATATAGGGCTGGCCTGCAGAAGACCAGGCGGTGCCGGCGATGTCCAGATGCGCCCAGGGAAAGTCCTGGACAAAGGCTTCGAGAAAGGCGGCCGCAGTTAATGCGCCTCCGGGACGGCCCCCGCTGTTTTTGAGATCGGCCACGTCCGATTTCATGGCGTTGCGGTGGCCGTCTAAGATGGGCAATCGCCAGGCAATTTCACCGGTGCGATCCCCCGCTTGAGAGATGGCATCCGCCAGGTCGTCGTTGTTGCTCATCAACCCACTGGCATCGTTGCCCAGGGCGGTGACACATGCGCCGGTGAGGGTGGCCAGGTCGATTGCAGCGGCAGGAGAAAAGCGAGCGGCATAACAGAGGGCGTCGGCCAAAACCAGGCGGCCTTCTGCGTCGGTGGAGCGGATTTCGATGGTTTTCCCAAGCATGGAACGAACGATATCGCCGGGTTTGAGGGCTTTGCTACCGGGCATGTTTTCGGCCGCCGCAACCAGGCCAACCGTACGGGTGGGCAGGTTCAACCGGGCGACGGCCTGCATGGCGCCAATTACGGCGGCCGAGCCTCCCATGTCGAATTTCATGTCCCACATACCGGTGCCCTGTTTGAGGCTGATGCCGCCCGTATCAAAGGTGATGCCTTTGCCGATCAGGACAACCGGGTCGGCATTGGGGTCTTCGCCTTCGTGTTCGAGCACAATAAAGCGGGGCGGCTGGGCACTGCCTTGCGCCACGGCCTGGAGGGTGCGCATGCCTTCCCGGTCGATTCGGTCTTGGTCGAAAATTTCGCAGCGCAGTCCGGTGGTCTGTGCCATTTCGGCCGCCCGATCAGCCAGGACAGACGGGGGCATGGCATTTCCGGGATGGTTGGCCAGGTCTCGGGCCAGGCAAACGCCGTCGGCAATGATCTGACCGGCCAGGGCACCCCGTTCGATTTCGGATTGTTTGGCCGAATCGAATTCGACGAGTGTGAAACGTTCCAGGTTGTTTTCGGTTTCGGTTTCGGTTTTATATTCGGTAAAGCGATAGGTGCCCAAAAGAGTGCCTTCGACGGCAGCCTGGGCGGCATCTGCGCTTTCCAAAGCCCCGGCGCCTCCGCCATGGGCAATGGAGGCGAGGTGTTTGACGCCTAATGTGCGGGCCTGTCTGGCTGCAACCGCGGCGGTCTGCCGCGCCCTGTCGAGGGTGAATGCGTCCTGCTTTCCCAGACCGATCAGGATAAGGCGAGGGGATCGGAGACCCGATTGGGGATAGAGCACGGAGATCTGCTTGAAAGTGCCTTTGAAATCCCCTCCTGCGATGAGGCTTTGGAGGGCGCCGTTGCGGGCTTTGTCGGCGGCACCGGGGGCGCCGGCCGGTTCGGTTACGTCTTCGAACAGATTCAGGACAATGGCGTCGGCGTCCTGTTCGAGGATGTTGCCAATAGAGACGGTGATGTCCACAATAGACTCCTCTTTTGAGGTGGTTCGGGCTTTTTCTCGGCTGTTATTTGACGATCTATTGGAGGTGATTTCTGTCCACCAGGAATGGATTGGTTTTCTTTTCCTGACCCACAGTCGTGAATGGACCATGGCCGGGATACAGGTGGGTGTCGTCGCCAAGGGGGATCAGTTTATTTTTGATGGAGGCCATCAACACGTCCGGATCGCCGCCTTCCAGATCGGTGCGACCGATGGATCCGGCAAAGAGGGTATCGCCCACAATGGCGTGATTATCCCAGGTGAGGGCGACGTTGCCGGGGGCATGGCCGGGCACGTGGAGGATGGAGAGGGTTTTTGTGCCAAAGCAGATGGTATCACCTTCGTCGATGAAGCGGTCGGCTTTGGGGGGCGGGTCGGTTTCGAAGCCAAGGAAGGCGGCGATGTCTTCCAGGCCTTCGACCATGAACATGTCGGCCTGGTGAATGGCAAAGGGAGCGCCGGTGGCTTCGATGACGGAGGCTGCCCGGCCGATGTGATCGAAGTGACCGTGGGTGGCAACTACTTCGACAATGTTGAGATTGTCTTCTTCAACCAGTTTGAGGATACCGGGTGCGTTGTCGCCCGGGTCTACAATGATGCCTTCGCGGGTTTGTTCACAGGCCAGGACAAAGCAGTTGACTTCGAGTTGGCCAACAACAAGAGATTTGAAGATCAAGGGGGTCCTTTCGATTCAGTCAAATAAGGATTTCGTTGGTATGTGTCCAACATAATGAATTGGAAGGGAAACGGCCAGACTGCTTTTCAGGGGGTGGTTTCGTTGCCGATTGGAGACGATCTGGTATATTTGAGGATTGTTCTTCTTCAGCATATTGCTTTCAAGGCGGAGGAGGTATATGGATACGCCAACCCACGGGTTGATTGGACGGGTGATTGCCAAAACGATTTGGCCTGAACAGTCGGGACGGGGCCTCGTGAATCTGGTAACGATATGTAGTGTCTTACCCGATGCGGACACGTTGATCTCCAGTGACGGATTGGACTATTTGCGAACGCACCGGGGATTTACTCATTCTTTTTTGGGCGTGGTTGTTGGATCTTTGTTGGTGGCGGGGCTTGCGAAGCGATTCGGATTTCGAAACGTGTCTTTTGGCCATTTGTATCTTGTGAGCCTTTTGGGAATGGTGTCGCATATTGTGTTTGACCTGGTGACCACATATGGGACGCTGATCTTGGCACCGTTTTCGGATTATCGGGCGGCGTTTGATCTGTTGTTTATTATCGATCCCTATCTGGATGTCATTCTGATCGGGGGATTGATCGCTGGCTGGCGGGTCGGGAAGCAGGGGTATCGATGGGGCGGTATGCTGCTTTCAGGCTACATGGTGTTGGCGATTCTGGTGACTGGATTGGGGCATGTTCAGGTACGTCGGTGGGCAGCTCGTGAGGGGGTGACTGTTGCACGAGCCTCCGTGATGCCTTCGCCGTTTTCGCCGCTTCATCGGCGTGGGATGGTCGAAAGCGGGGACAAGATCTATCTGGTGCCTTTGAATTTGTTTTCAGGTGCTTATGGTACGCCCGTGGCATTTGGATCGGCTTTGAAAGATCCCCGGTTGGGGGAACTGTGGCAGACCCGGACGGGAGAGATTTATGCCTGGTTTACCCGGTATCCGGTGGTGCAGGCCTTTCCAGGCGAGGAAAAGACGGCCCTGTTGATTCAGGATTTGCAATTTATGGTTCGGAAAGAGGGCCTGGGTTTTTTGGGAATGTGGGCGGCAGAGGCGGCGGTGAATTTGAGCCCGGATTTTTTCGATCGGCGGATTTTTTATTTAAAGGTGGATCTGAATGAGGCCAGCGGGATTGGGGATGTTCATTATTTCAGGGGTGGATAATTTGAATCACTAAATAAAAAAGATCATTTGGGTCGGCCTCTGGGGGCTTTGGATTTAGATAAAAGGCTCTGGTTTCGGACCAGATCCTTTTTGTCTGGAAAGATTCTGTAAAGGTATATATCTTTCATTTTTCAAGGGTGAACGATCTGACACAAAATACATGGGAGATTTCATGCAGCCGAATATTGTTTTTGCATTTGCCGACGATTGGGGGCGGTATGCCAGTGCGTATTGCCAATTTGAAGGTGAGAATTCATTAAACGCGTTGATCGATACGCCGAATTTTGACCGAATTGCCCGGGAAGGGGTGATTTTTCAAAATGCGTTTGTTCCGGCACCCAGCTGTACGCCGTGTCGAAGTTCCATTCTTTCGGGGCAGTATTTCTGGCAGACGGGTCTGGGTGCCATTTTGCAGGGGGCGGTTTGGGACGAAAGCATTCCGACCTATCCGCTGGTGCTGGAAGAGGCGGGATACCATATTGGATATACGTACAAGGTTTGGGCGCCGGGGACGGCCCGGAATGCGCCTTATGGGGCGGAACGCACCCGGTATGAGCCGGCGGGAAGCCACTACAGACGGTTTTCGCACTGGGCGACCGAACATGTGTTGGAACTGGGCGTTGAGGGTGCCAAGCAAGCGCTTTTGGACGAAACGCGTCAGAATTTCAATGCGTTTCTGGAGGCCCGCCCCGAGGGGAAGCCGTTTTGCTACTGGTGGGGGCCGACCAATACGCATCGTACCTGGGAACGCGGGTCGGGCAAAGCGCTCTGGGGGCTGGAGCCCGATGACTTGAAGGGGCGGTTGCCGGATTTTTTGCCCGATGTGCCCGATGTGCGCGAGGATGTGTGCGATTATCTGGGCGAGTGTTTGGGGGTGGATGCCGGGTTAGGGGTACTTTTAGAGCGGCTTGAGGCTATTGGAGAGCTGGACAATACGCTGATTGTGGTGAGTGGCGACCACGGGATTCCGGGATTTCCGCGTGCCAAATGCAATCTGTATAATATCGGGTGCGAGGTAACGCTGGCGGCACGCTGGCCGGGGCGGATTCCATCGGGACGCGCGGTGGCAGATTTTGTGAATTTGATGGACCTGGCTCCCACGTTTCTGGAAGCCGCCGGGGTGGATATTCCCGACAGTATGACGGCTCGAAGTTTGCTTCCGGTGCTGGAAAGCGAGCAAAGTGGGCAGGTCGATGGGGATCGGACCTTTGTTGTGACGGGACGAGAAAGGCATGTTGGAACGGCCAGAGAAAACAAGCTGCCCTATCCGCAGCGCTCGATCCGAACACGAGATTTTCTCTATATTCACAATTTTGCACCCGACCGCTGGCCGATGGGCGATCCCAAGGGGTTGGATGACCTACAGGCCAAAGCGCCATCGTACGAAAGCCTGGCCAGCAACACCCGTGAGGCCTATCCCGATTTGGATGCAAGCCCGACCAAGGCCTGGATGATTCACCATCGTGCCGAGGAAGACGTGCGCGAGCTTTTCGAAATTGGTTTTGGCAAGCGGCCTCAGCAGGAACTCTATGACCTTCGTGTGGATCCGCATTATATGAACAATATTGCCGATGATCCTGAATTCGAGGCGATTCGCAAGGAGCTTTCTGACCAGCTGATGCAGATTTTGCGTGATCAAAATGATCCGCGTTTGGTAGAGACGCCCTGTCGCTTTGAACACGCGCCTTATGGCGGTCCAGATTCGGAAGGGGCCTGAAGGATTGGGTGAGAGGATGGAAAAAGGCCGCACCTCGTACGAGGTGCGGCCTTTTTTATTGGGGATGCGGTATCCAACATCTGGAGGGCTAAAGGCAGGGCACTGCATCGAAGCAAAGTTGGGACTCACACCAGGCAGCGGCCTGGAGCAGGTGGGATTCTTCGAAGGCAGGTCCAATCAGTTGAATGGCCGTGGGTAGATTCTCGGAGGTCAGAGTGACGGGGAGAGAGATGGTCGGCAAACCCGTGTAGGTCCAGGGAGAATTAAAGGCCGGGTCTCCGGTCGATTCGAGCCCTTCGGGGGCTGGAGCGGGGGTTGCAGGTGTGAGCAGGACATCCACATTTTTGAACACCTGTCGAATTTCGTGGCGGAGGGTGATCTGGTGTTGCCGCGCATCGGCATAGGCTACGGCGGGCAGGAAGAGGCCTTCCTGGACAAGCTCGCGAATGCCGGGCTGAAATTTTTCGGGTTGATTCTCAAAGCGATCTGCGTGATAGGCGGCCGCTTCGGCATACATGATCAAGCGGTGTCTGTTGTGAATGTGTTTGAAGCGTTTGGGCAGGACGACATCGATGACTTTGGCTCCGGCAGAGCGAAAGGCCTCTGTGGCAAGATCGACGGTTTCGTGCATCGTCTCGTCGGCTTCTTCCAGAAAATAGGTACGGACCAATCCGATGCGGGGCGGTGGGTCCAGCGGATGGTTCAGGAGATAGTCGGATGTGGGAGCCGTTGAACAAAGCGGATCGTTGGGGTCGGGGCCGGCAAGAACCTGGAGGAGGTGGGCGGCATC
>JAPUJS010000457.1 GCA_027296045.1 bacterium
GGCGTCACCAGCCGAATTTCGGGTATATCATCTGGCAGGGCCTCCCTATCCTGAGGTTCTGGAAGACGGATCGGGAACGGGTCTCTTTTCCCAAAGGAAAAAGGCCGTCCATAGACTTTCTGGTGGGAGATCCATTGTCCAGGATGTAGAGGGTCTGGAATCAGCGAGGCTTCGATATTTCCGCCCTGGTAGCGCACGTCCAACAAGGTATCGGGTCCTTGAGGTGCAACCAGTAGCACCCGGTCCGACCCCGCCAATCCATTACCAATCTTGCCGCCTGCCGTGTAGATCCCCTTCTGAAAATCCTCTATTATCTGTCCAACCAGGGTTAAGATTGCCCCTGCTCCAATACCCGTTTCCGGCGGAAAAACATAGGGTAGGCCGTCATCGTCTCCCAGGGACCACCCGGAGATGTCCAGCAGATCTTCTCCAGCGTTGAAAAGCTCGATCATCTGATCCGAGAACTTTTCCACCCGCCCATCCCCGTTGAGGTCCATCGGAGGACGGACTAAGATTTCGGATATTTCAATCGGAGGCTTGGGCGCAACCGTCACTAAAATTGGCACAAACTGTTCTTGTGGCCCCTTTCCGCTCAGCCCTACAATCACGTTTCGTTCCCCTTCGTCGCCTGCTTCAGGTTTCCAGACCAGCTGTCCAGAAGTGGCATCCCATTCGGGTCCGCCCTCCGTCTGTATCTGAACCCCTGCAATCCGTTTGAGTGGCAACCGCCAGGTCAATCCGACCCGTGCGTGGCTCACTTCAGGAAGCTCGAAAAGCGACCGTGCTGAACCAACCCTTGTGTACCACACCTGTTTCACGCAGTGTTCTTCATCCTTTGCGTAAACGCCCACCTGGGAAACACCCCGGTCGCTCTCTCCCGGAATGCCCCGGAGCGCTTCGCCGTCCCAGGACAACCACCCTGGTAAATCGGAGATCTCAAAAGAAACCGCTTTCCCCTCCGGGTCTTCTGCTCTGGGAACATAGATAAAGAGCATACCGATCAGGGCAACCGAATCGGGGTTGGAAATAAAAAAGGGAGCAAGGTTTGCAGAAGGCACAACCACTTGCGCAACACCTGGCTGACCTCCCATGTTATTCTGCCCCTCTTCGCCCTCAGATTCTAAAGCGTCCAGTTGGCCATCTCCCTTTTTTGTAGAATCTTGTGTGCTCAAAACCACACCATCTTGAAAACTTGTGGAATCTCTCCCCGACTGGTTTGCATTTCGTGCCAGGGTATCCAACCCCGTCGAAATCATCCCTACGGAGTCTGTATCCACCGGGATGAACACAGATAGGGAGTCTTCCTGAACAGGTATGCCATGTACGCCCGAAGAATCCTGATCCACGAAGGTTAGGCTGTCCAATTGCCCGATCCCCCCTCCCACACCGCTTTCCCCAGGTGGCTCCTTCCCCACACGAATCCAGACGCGATCAGAACAGAATTCCTCCCAACAGGCCTGAATCCAGGAGGTGCCTTCCCGAATTGCAAATAACCGGTTCCTCGTACCAATTCGTACAACAGCCCCATCCCCAATCCGGATCTGCACCTCTTCCGTCAGATCCTCGACCTCTCCATCGCTGAACCTTCCCCTTGCTGCCAAGTCGATCGTATCTTTGATGCTGACCCTCAGAGAATCCCGGTCCAGAAAAAGTTGCTCAAGCTGAGGGGACCTGCTGCCAGGCGACATCCCCCCTCTTCTGGGCAGAAGGTTGTGCAGGTGCCAACCTCCTTCGACATCCAGAATCCAGGAAACGCCCTGTTTTGTACGTGGAAATTCCCAGATGGCGAGCGTATCGGTGGCGTTGGAAGCAATCAGGACCACGCGATCGCCTCTATTGGAAAGCCCATCCCCAATGCGTCCGTCGTCCACAAAAACGAGACCCGAAATGCGCTGTGGATCGCCTCCCCCAAACAGGGTGACGGTCTGTCCCGGTGCCACGCGGGTATCATGTGGAACCTGGAATAACCTGGAAGACCTCACATCGTCATCCCCGATATACCACCCTGACATGTCAACCGTATTACTGCCCGAATTGTAAAACTCCACGAACTCATCCTCAAAACTTCCCCGGCGACCATCCCCATTTGCATCGCCTAAAAGTCCCTTTCCTGGATTGGCGAACACTTCAAGCAGTCTCAAGCCTGCAAGACGTTCCGTAGATGAAATCGGATCGGCGGGACGATCCGGCACGTTCGATTGTGGGTTGATATCTTCGCTTTTTTGATCTGTACTCTGTTTGGCAATAATATCTACCTCTGCCGCGACACTTCGTACCCCTCTCCACTCAAAGCGAACTTCTGTTTTGCCAGTCCGGAGGGCATCCAACTTCCCACGCCTGGATATGCGGGCAAGCAATGTATCTCCAACCGACCAGATCACAGACTCTTTCAACACCTCCACTTCCTGATCCGAATACCTGCCCGCTGCTTCATATTGTCTCATCCCACCCTCTTCAAGCTGAATGGTAATAGGATGTGGAAACAGAACTTCGAGCACCGGCCGTTCCCGTCCTGGAGAAAACAGCCCTCTGCCCAATCCCTCCGAATGCAACTGCCAGGCGGATCCTCTTTTTACCAGCGATTGATTCGCATTGGCGGGCGCAACATAGGCTTCTGCAAGAACCGTATCCCCAGAGACAGGCTCTATGAGCAACACCGTATCTCCAGCGTTGGTCAGTCCATTTCCAATGGTTCCATCGTCGGTAAATACCAGCCCCGGAACTCCCCGGGGTGTACCGCCCCCAAAAAGAACAACCCTCGCCCCGGGCTCAATCACGGTACCCTCTGGAAATTTGAACATGCGATTTGCAGAAGCATCATCATCCCCCAGCACCCATCCGCCAATCGGCACAGGAACGGTTCCGGCATTCCACAATTCCACAAATTCATCTTCTCTACCATCCCTCTTGCCATCGCCATTTGCATCGCCTCCCAATCCGGGTGGCGGGTCTGCCAGAATTTCGCTAATACGCAAAAATTCGCTTCCTTCGGGCAACTCCACGGACTGCGGCTCTGCTGGTGGCTGCTGTACATCAATCCGCCCCCTCCTGGCCAGGATTGAAATGGGCTGCCCATGTATATCTGTCAGGATCGCTTCGGCGATCTCGACAAACAGGATCCCAACTGGTGCATCCAGGGGAATTCTGAAGCGAATCTGAAACAAATCACCCGCTTCTACCTCGGTTCCCCCCGACAGGTCGATCAGGATCACGGTCCCATCCGAATCCTGCAATCGGGAGCTAAAAAAATCCAGCTCCGGATTCCTGGCCAGGTTGTCCATGCCTTCTACATCAAGCAGATCAGGCCATTTAAGCTTTACCTGGAGACCAGCAGCGGGATTTTGGGCTCGCAATGTTGCGACGATGTTGACAGATTCACCTGGATACCCCCGGGCATCTCCAAGTGCAACCAGGCGGTCGGTCACCTGCACTGTTCCAGGATCAGCCCGATGCGAAATCGCCTGGGCTGGACGCCCGTTATCCGTCAGTTGGGAATGGGAAAGCCAAAGTTCATAATCGCCGCTTGCTGCCTGGTCCGAAATCGCATAATTCATTTTCAAAATCTCTCCATCCCCCGGACGGATCGCCTTCCCTTCATGGACGTCCAGTAGAATTCCTTTTGTCACATTGCCCTGGGTTTCTCTGTACAGTTCCATATGTTTGGCACGCCCCACAGGTTCAATATCGAGCAATCTCAACAGTTCCGTTCTGGCGTTCAGGTGGAGCGACACTCCGCTGATTGGCCGATCATTTTTCAGATGAACCCAAACCTCTACGGTATCGCCTGGTGCGGTGACAGCAGGTGGAAGATAAAGCCTGTTTTCCTGGGACTGGGATCGTGACCCCAATATCAGAAAACAGACAGGGAAAAGAAAAAGGACTCGTCTCATCTTACTTCATCAAAACCATCTTGATAACAGACTCTGCCCCCTCTGTTTCAAGTACGCCAAGATAAAGACCGCTTCCGACCGGATGTCCCAGACCGTCCTTCCCATCCCATAAAACCTGATACGTTCCTTCCCCATGGAATTGATCGCGCAACAGAACGACTTCTTGCCCCAGACAGGAGAAAACCCGGATCCGCACCCGCTGCGCCTGCGGAACAAAATAGGACAGCGTCGTGGTCGGATTGAAAGGATTTGGCCTGCTGTGAATCGAGGCAGGAACCCGTTTTTTTGAAACCCGTTCAAACGCAACGGCCCGTCCCAGAAGATCGGTACCCAGAAGGTTGTCAACCCCTGGCAAACCCTCTCCTTCTTCGGTCACCAGCGATATTTTCAAGTACCCCTTGGAGGGGATAAGCCCCCGATCACCAAGGGAAAACACGACTACCTCCGTGCTGGTGGCATTTTTGTGTGTCATAAATACCTGCTGATCCTGTGCCAAGCCCTCTAGGTCTTGCACCAACCCGGCTACCTCAAACGACAGGGTTCGAAGCCCATTCGGAGCCTGGACCTGCAGAACCGTACCACGGGTTTCCCAAATTGCTGGCTTCGAAATGACAGGCTTCGAACCTCCTTCAGGAAGGTCCAGAATTCGGGAGATGAATCGAGCGAGATCCAGGATATTCACTTCATCATCTCCATTCAAATTTGCGGCTCTGCTTTCATAGCGCGTGGGAGGTGGCGGTTCTTCCAGGATCAAGTGCACCAGTCGAATTGCGTCTGGCAGATCCAGCATGCCATCTGCATTCAGATCTCCTAGATCCCCAATCTGCAACCGGGCCGTCCCGTGCATACTTTCCCAGATCACCCCAACCGTCCCTTCACCCGCACCAGTAGTCCGGACCACGCCAGGTGCAATCAGACGGGCAATCAAGGAATCGCTCCAGGTCCACTGAACCGCCTCCTCTATGTTGACTCGGGTGCTGTCTGACAGAACACCCTCTACCCAATAACGCAATGTATCTCCCGCAACAACCAGCGTGTCTGCTGGCATCAATTCCATTCTTACATAGGACGGCCCCTCGATGATGACGCGGATCGCCGGAGATTGGAGATCATCAATACACGCAACAACGGTCACTTCCCCCGGCCTTGCTGCTGTTGCCTGCTTTCCGTCCCAGACCAGCTTTTCGGGATCGGAGATTTTCCATGTGGCCTCCGCTTCAATCGGAAAGGGCTCTCCTGCTGCGAACCGCCCCAGAACTTGAAATATCACGGTATCCCCCAGTGCCAGGGCCGTATCAAACGGAGCTATTTCCAGGGCAACCAGGACCAGGCGGGGACTGCCTGGAGAAAACAAATCGCCCATCCCGGGAAAAAGGGTGTGGAATTGAAATAGTCCGGTTCCTTCGGGATATCTCACCAGAGATCGGTCCTTTCCGCCTTCTTTGCCGTACGCAAACCGGGACAGTGTGTCCAGACCGGATGGATCAATCAACAATACCTCATCACCCGAATTTCTCAAGCCGCCCCCGATCTTGCCATCATCTGTGAAAACCTGCCCAGGGATCCCGGATGGGTTCCCGCCACCAAATAGGGTGATGCGCCCTCCTGGTCCGATCTGCGTATCCACTGGAAAGGAAAACCGCTTGCCCGGACTGGTCTTCACATCTGAAAGCTGCCACCCGCCAATATCCAGGGGATATTTCCCAAGGTTCACAATTTCCACAAATTCATCCTCACTGCTATGCCGAACCCCATCCCTATTTGCATCTCCGGCATCGCCTGCAGGTGGATCGGCCAGCACTTCATTGATCACAACAGCCGAGCGAACCCCTTTTCCCAAAACCACAACCTGCTGGCTGGCCGATGGAGTCTGCAAAACGAACTTTTCCTCGTATGAAAGTGTGTCAGTCGGCGCAAAACTCATCGCAAAGGGGAATGTCTGGCCGGGCTGCAAAATGAAGGTGTCGCCGGAAAAAGGTTCACCCGGCATTTTAAAAATAGCACCGGACAACCCCACAGCTTCAACCAGCAGGGGAACCAGGTCGATATTTCGTATTGCCACGGTATCCATCAGGGTAGATCCAATTCGCCCGGGGCCAAAATCAAGCGTATCTGGAAGGACTTCCAGGCCTTCTGCAAAATTCGAGTTTCCCCAAAGTATCGTGGCAACAAACACGATTGCAATGAACATTGTCGTCTCCTGTCGTCACGTGGGAATCTGAACTGCAAGCACAGTGCCAAGAAATATAAATTTCATTATCATACTATAAAATCATTGGTTATGTAATGTTCTCCCCAAAAAACCGAACGACATTTTTGAACTTTTTTTTCACATCCGGCCCTTACTCGTGAAGATTTCAGACACAAAAAAACTCCGGCAAAAGAGCCGGGGTTGCTTCATTCGATAATTTCCTTGCCTCAAATGCTCCATCCGCCTGCCGGGTCTTTCCCTTTTAAAACCCCTTGACATTTTTGCCGATTCGGTATATTCATTTCCAGTCCTTTTTGCAGATCCGCTATCTTTCAGAAAATATAACCCTGGAGGAACCCGATGGGAGCCCCCGTGATTTTACCCAGTAATTTTGAAGACTACCTCGATATTCCCAACGCCCGGCAGCGATTTCAAGAAGCCCGTGAGGTGGCCGAGAAAGTGACCGACGCCGGCATCGCATTGCTTCCCAACATGG
>JAPUJS010000458.1 GCA_027296045.1 bacterium
CCCGTCGATTCGCTCTCCTGAAAAGGCGAAAAACAATTCGCCCGGGTCCAACACCCGCGTATCCACACACCCGCCGGTCGGGAAAACACCTGACCCATCGCCGACCAACTCCCCGCCCATCGCCTCCGCTGCTTCAGCAAGTGTCATCCCTTCCATAGAGCCTTCCTATAAGACGGGTTTCAACCCGCCCCAACCAACCCTTCCAACACCTCTCCTGCCACTTCACGGTCGTCAAAATGGATGGTTTCCGTTCCTAAAATCTGATAATCTTCGTGTCCTTTCCCTGCAATCACCACCAAATCCCCACGTTCAGCCGCCCCAATTGCCATTGCAATCGCCTTTTTCCGGTCCACCTCCACACGGTGTGGTCCCGAAGCCACGCCCGGCAAAATATCCTGCACAATCGCCTCCGGATCTTCCGTCCGGGGGTTGTCCGACGTCACCACCGTCAAATCGGCCAGGTCGCCCGAAATGCGTCCCATCTCAGGCCGTTTGCCCCGATCTCGGTCTCCGCCACAACCAAAGGCACAAATCAATCGACCGCTTGTCAACGGCCGGGCTGCCTTTAAGACATTTTTCAACCCATCGGGCGTGTGCGCATAATCCACCACCACCCCAAAATCCTGCCCCCGATCCACCCGTTCAAACCGCCCGGGAACTTGCACTTCCCGAATGGCCTCCAAAATCGTTTCAGGTGCCACACCCATGGCCAGACCCGTCCCCACTGCCGCCGTCGCATTCCACTGTTGAAAGGTTCCCAAAAGCGACAGGTTCACCGTCATCTGACCAACCGGCGTGTCCAACACAATTCGGGTGCCTTGCCAGTCCGAACGACCTTCCAAAATACGCACATCCATACCGTCCGAACGACCAAACCGAACCACCTGCGCCCGACACCGGGCAAGCAGGGCTTCCACGGCAGGATCATCGCCGTTTACCACAGCAAACGCTTCCGAATCCAGGTTGTCAAAGAGCAAGGCCTTTGCGGCCAAATAGGCTGCTTCCGTCTTATGAAAGTCCAGATGGTCCCGAGTCAGATTGGTAAAAACTGCCGTCCCATACGAAATCCCATATACCCGGTCCAGCGCCATCCCATGGGAGGTCGCCTCCATCACCACCGACCGACACCCGTTCCCTACCATCTCTCGAAACATCCGCTGCAATTCGTGTGCTTCTGGCGTGGAATTGCTCGAAGGGGTTGCCTCTCCACCCGTCACATATTCCACCGTGCTGATCAACCCCGGCGCTTCCCCTGCCGCCTCCAAAATTGCCCGGATCAAATAAACCGTCGAGGTTTTCCCATTTGTGCCCGTCACACCCACCATACAAAGCGAAGCGCACGGATGGTCGTAAAACCCTCTTGCCAGTATGGCGAGCGCCCGCCTGACCGAAGGCACCTGCACGGCGGCAATCCCCTGCGCGTCCACCGGTTCTTCCACCACAACCCCGACCGCACCGGCCTCGACTGCCTGGGGCACATAAGGATGTCGATCTGCCTCCTCACCCCCCCGAATCGCCACAAACAGATCGCCTGGTTTTACCTGCCGGGAATCCGTCGAAAGCCCCGTTACTTCCGGATTGCCTTCCTGAAGCACTTGAAACTCGGGAAGTTCGGCAATCAACGTCTGCAACTGCATAAGACCGTTAACCTTCTTGTTTGCAGACCACCCGGCAAACCGTTCCCTGACGGGCCATTTCGCCCGGTTCCGGAACCTGCCCGATAACCCGACCGCTTCCGGAGATTTCCACCCGAAGTCCCGCTGTGGTCAACCGATACACCGCCTGACGCAAACCCACCCCGCGAACATCCGGTACTGATATTGGGCCTTGTCGGGGCTGGCCTCTGTGGGTCGTATAAAGCAGCGCCTCCTGTCGATCTGCCTGGAAGACCTGCCCCACCACCCGATCCCCGGCCCCTTCAAATCGATGCGCAATCCCCAGTCTCTCCAGCACCCGGCCCGCCGACGCCCGGGTCAAACCGGAAAGGGAAGCCAGAGGTCCCTGAGCCGGTTCGGGATCAACAGCTAATTCGACCGAGCGATGCCGCAAAGACGTTTTGCGCAATCCCAGAATACGCTGCATAATCCGGCGAAAAACCGGAGCGGCAACCCGACTGGCCCAGCGTGTCTTCTGCGGGCTATCCACGGCCACAAGGCAGAGCAATTCGGGTCGTTCGACCGGCAGAAATCCCACAAAGGAAGAAACATATCGATCTGGATCGTACCCCGGATACCCCTCTTTCACCTGCTGGGCCGTGCCGGTTTTCCCGGCCACCCGAAAACCCGGCACCCGTGCATTTGACCCGGTCCCCCGAACGACCACCCCTTCCAAAATCGAGGTCAACATCCGGGCCCCTTTCGGCGACATCACCCGCCGAATTCGCCTGGCAGATCCGACCGAAAAAAGACTATCTTGGCGCTGGGCCTTCAAGAAAATCTGAGGGGCCATCAGCATACCACCGTTGGCAATCGCCGCATAGGCCGATGCCACATGAAGGGCGGTCACCCCGATTTCCTGTCCAATTGAAATGGTTTCCAAAGAGCGTTTGGACCACCGGGAAGGGTGCTTGAGATCCACACCTACTTCTCCGGGTAAACCAGACCGGGTTCGATCTCCAAACCCAAATAGCTTGATCATTCGATAAAGCCCCGCCGCACCCAGAGCCCGCGCAATTTTGATGGTTCCAATATTGCTCGACTCCTCCAACACCTCCTGCACCGTGAGCCACCCACTCGCATGCGTGTCCCGGATCACCCCACCGGCCACTTTCAATTCCCCATGTTCACAAAAAACCGAATCTTCAGGACTATAGAGGCCCGCTTCCAGAGCCCCCGCTACGGCCACCACCTTGAACGTAGAGCCCGGTTCAAACCGATCGGTCACAGCCCGATTGCGACGCACCCCAGGGGCAACCCGGGAAAAGGCGTTGGCATCAAACAGTGGCACATTGGCCATTGCCAGGATCTCCCCCGTAGATGGGTCCATCACAATGGCAATCCCGCTGTCGGCCTCAAAATCTGCCACACCCCGTGCCAGTTCCTCTTCGGCGATCGATTGATAATCTGCATCCAGCGTGAGAACCAGATCACTGCCGTCTTCGGGCAGCTGCCGGATCGCGCCCAGAGCACTCAGCGTGTGGCCTCGAGCGTCTACCCGGGAAGACATTTCGCCCGACCGCCCCCGCAACAAGGGTTCAAACGCCCGCTCAATTCCCTCAATTCCCACATTGTCGGGATCGGTATATCCCAACACCTGGGCGGCCAGCGACCCCATCGGGTAGCGACGCCCCATTTCCACAATCCGTCCCACACCTTCGGGCAATTCCGCCTCTGACGGACCGTCCACCATCTGACGGGCAAGCCACACAAAGGGTCGCGTTTTCCGCAATCGGCTCAAAATGGCCGATTCGTCGCCGCCGGCCCGACGGGAAAACCGTACGGCAATCGCCCGCAGGCTATCCAACTCAGATACATTGTTGACAAAGAACGATTGGGTTTCCAGATTAGTCGCCAGCACCCGACCGTGCCGGTCCAAAATCCGTCCCCGATTGGCCTTCAGTTCGGTATGCTTGACATGCTGACTTCGCGCCAGATTTGTATAGGTCTCTCTCGCCCAAATCTGTAAAAAAACCAGCCGGAAGACCAGCAGGACGGCAAACCCCAGTCCCAAAAGGGACACCGCTTTCAACCGCTTGGTGGGTTGCACGTCAATTCACACCTTTTGTTCCAGGCTGAGGTTCCAGATACAAATTGCGCGGAGGCCCCTCGGGAAACCCCATGCCGAGTTTTTGAACGGCAATTTCCCGAATCCGATTGCTGTGTTTCAGCCCCGCAAGACGGGCTTTTAAATGCGACTGCTGCTGAATCAGCGCTTTCCGTTCGGCCCGCAACCGGCCCAGTTCCTGCCCCTGGGCCATGGTATTTACATGACCCCATACATACACCAATAACCCGCCCACCAGCAAGACCACTGCCAGAATATACATCCCATAAGAGCCTGCGGTTGCATCTGTGGATCGGTAGGGTTCCAACAACCAAACCTCACGAATTCAAAAGGGCCTCGCAGACCCAGCGTTGAACACCCCCCTCCAACCGCTCCGCCACCCGCAAGGTCGCGCTTCGCGCCCTCGGGTTCTCATTCACTTCCGACGCGCCTGCACGAACGCGGGTCAACACCCTCGCCATTGCCACCCGCTCACACGCACAAATCGGGAAATCCGTCGGTCCAATACATTCCTGAGACGCATCCCGAAAAACCTGCTTCACCACTCGATCTTCCAGCGAATGGTAAGAAAGCACCCCAATCCGCCCACCGGGTTTCAACACCTCAACCGCCCCCTGGAGGGCATCCTGCAGAGGCTCTAACTCCCCATTCACCTCAATTCGGATGGCCTGAAAGATCCGGGCCAGCGTCTTCTGAACCATCCTCCCACGCACCTGTCTGGCAACCAGATTCGCCAATTCCAGGGTCCGCCGCAACGGCTTCTCTTCTCGAGCCCTACAGATCGCCCGGGCAATTCGAACCGACGCCCGTTCTTCCCCATAGGTCCTGAAAATTCGAATCAAATGCTCCAGCGATTCCGAATTCACCACATCCTGTGCCGACCGTGCAGCATCGGGGCCCATTCGCATATCCAGCGGCCCGTCCTGCGAAAAACTGAACCCCCGTTCCGACGCATCGATTTGATGGGAGGAAACCCCCAGATCAAACAGCACCCCGGAAACCCCGGAAACCCCCTGCGTTGCCAGAATCGCCTTTAAATCCCAGAAGCATCCCTGCACCACCCTTGCCCGGCCTCCAAACCGCTTCAGACGCCTGGAGGCCGCTTCCACGGCCTCCGGATCCCGATCTATCCCAATCCATCTTCCCGCATCACCCAACTCTTCCAGCATGATTTCCGCATGCCCCCCGCCCCCTACCGTGGCGTCCACATACACGCCGGAAGGGTCTGTAATAAGCCATCGGGACACGTCCGGCCCCAGAACAGGCGTATGAAAATCTGGGGCCTTATTGATCATATTTAATTGATATTTAAATTGTTATGATCTATTCGGAATATTTATTCGGAATATTTATTCCATATATTGGAATATTCCTTAGCCCACTCAGAACATATCCAGATCTTCTGCAACCGCATTCAGATCCACATCTTTCTGAGCCTCTAAATACCGCTCCGGATTCCAGATCTCGATCCGATCAATCATCCCCACCATCATGGCCCGATCCACAATTTGTGCGATATCACGATGGGTCCTTGGCAACAAAATCCGCCCCTGCCGGTCCAACTGCGCTTCTATAGCACTCCCAACCAAAGCACGGACATATTGTCGATTTTGACGCCTATTCCCTCCCAATTCAAGCAGTCTTTGAATAACTGTGTCCCAGCCCAATGGATCAAACGCCTCCAAACATCCATCCACACCCTGTGTTACCACAAATGTATTCATCCCAGGAGGCATCGCCCGACGAAAGGCTACAGGAACAATCAACCGGCCCTTCGGATCCACCGGAATATCACCGGAGTTGCCCATAAACTGTGAGGGGGTCCCCGCCTTGCTAGACAGACGCTGGGCCCAACCTGCTTGTTCTGAAACACCTCTTTCGATTCTGGTATCCGATATCATGTGTAATTTATTGTTTTTATTATATTTACTTAAATATGGCCCAAATCCCCACTTTCCACCACTTTGCACCACCAAAATAGGACTTCAAAACCTTAAAGTCAAGCGGTTTTTTTCTTATCTTTAAGAAAAACAATGGGCAGTGCCCCTTTGAGCACATGGTCTCAAAAGAGATTTTGAATCCCACCTTGACCCCAACGTGTAAGCGCTGTAATTTTGTAAAAACCCCAAAAGAAAGGCCTTTTTTGAAGCGTCCGACTCTGACCCTCTTCAGTCTCCTCCTGTTGCTTCACTGTGCCAACCCGGAGCAACCCCAGCGTTCGGAACTCACCGATGACCGTTTTGCCGATCTATTTATCGAGGTCTATTACCTCCACCAGCGCCACACCGAAAACCCCGACAGCCTGTCTGCCCGGAAGCAGAAAATCTATCGGCACTACGAAGTCACCGCCCAGGACCTACAAAGCTTCATAGATACCAAACAAACCCCCGAGTCCTGGCAACCGGTCCTCCTGAGAATTCAGGAGAAACTCGGTGAGGAAATAGAGGTCAAACCCGGCTCCTGGATCCAAACCGAAATGCCTGGCATAAAATAAAAAGCCCCGGTGCGAACCGCACCGGGGCATCTTCTTTTTGACGGAAGGGTCAAACAAAATTCCGTCAACTCCTATCCAAAAATCCTCAAAATATCACTGAACGTCACATAAATCATCAACACCAGCAAAAAGGCAAATCCCATCTGCTGGAGCACTTCTTTTTGCCGCGCGGACAATTCCCGTCGGATAATCGCCTCCACCGTCAAAATGGCCAAATGCCCGCCGTCCAGCATCGGGATGGGCAACAGGTTCAACACCGCCAGATTCACACTGAGAAGCGCCATAAACGAAAACAGCTGCTCCCAGCCCTGCTCGGCGCTCTGCCCGGCCATTTGCGCAATCGCCACCGGACCGGCCAGCGAGCGGCCCGATTCCTGGCCCGACACCAGCCGTTTCACAAATCCGAAAATCGCCGTCGACAGCCGCACCATCTCCGTGCCGCTCCTCGTCACGGCCTTGCCAAAGGGCACCGGCACCCGATCCATCGGCATTCCGATCCCGATCCGGCCCACCGTCTTGCCGTCCACCTCTTCCGACCGGGGCGTAATCATCGCCGACATCTCCACCCTATCCCGCACCCACTGCAGTTCAAATTCCTGATTCGGTCGGGCAGAAATCTCCCGACTCATCTCAAACCACTGCGACACCACCACACCGTCCACCCCTACAATCCGATCCCCCGATTTCAGCCCGATTCCTTCGGCCGGATTGCCCGGCAAAACCGTACCCACACCCGCCGGAATATACGGTTCCAATCCCGATTTTTGATCCAGCAGAACGTCCAATGAAAGCCAATCCGCACCTCGTTCCACCTCGACCGTCACCGCTTGCCCCGACCGACTCTCCAGAGCCGAGCTCAATTCCTCCCAGTCCGTCACTGGCTCACCCCCCACCGTCAATATCCGATCGCCCGACAGCAACCCGGCCGCGTGCAAAGAAGACGTCGCTTCCACCCTTCCCACCCGGGTCGAGGCCATAAACGCATACTCACCGGCCCCCAGGCGTACGCCCAAAATGAGCAAGAATGCCAGCAAAAAATTCATCGCCGGACCCGCCGCCATCACCGACATCTGGATCCACCGCGGCTGAGACTGGAACTCCCAGGGTTCGCCCTTGGACGTTTCATGCCCAAAATCCGCCATCCCCGCCACCTTCACATACCCCCCCAATGGCACCCACGACAGACAATATTCCGTCTCTCCAATCGTCACCCCCACCGCCTTGGGCGGATAGCCCAGTGAAAACTGTTCCACCCGAATTCCCGCCTTTTTGGCCACCAGGAAATGCCCCAACTCATGCACAAAAACCAGCACACCCAGCACAAAGAAAAACGAAATCAATGTCGTCACAACCGTCACAGTAATCACTCCCAAAAATGTGTGAACACCCACAAACATCGCATGCCGTAATAAAATATCAAAAATCATCCCACAAATCCAGCCATCCACTCGCTTTTCGGGCAGGGCTCTGCGGCCCTCTACGTGGGCCGGGTTGAAGAAGGGAGGTTCTGCGGCCCTCTGCGATCCCCCTCTGTGATCCCCCTATGCGATCCCCTCGACGATCTCACCCGCCTTTTCCCGCCCCCAGCGATCGGCCTCAAAGACCGCCTCCAGATCCGTTCCCGAACCCGCCCCGTGTGCCTCTAGGGCCTTCTCCACCACCCGGGCGATGTCCAAAAACCCAATATGACCGTCCAGAAATGCATAGACCGCAATCTCATTGGCTGCATTCAATACGGCCGGTGCCGTACCCCCGATGCGTACGGCTTCATAAGCCAGCTTGAGACACGGAAACCGCTCAAAATCGGGCTCAAAAAACGTCAGACTGCCTACTTTTGCCAGATCCAGCGGTAAAACTTGTGTCGATACCTTTTCGGGGTGCACCAGCGCCTGGTGAATCGGCAGCCGCATATCGGGAGTGGACAGATGGGCCGTGAGGCCCCCATCAACAAACTCGATCAGACAATGTACAATCGACTGCCGGTGAATAATCACGTCCACCTGTGAAACCGGCAATCCCAAAAACCACTGGGCCTCGATCACCTCAAACCCCTTGTTCATCAAGGTGGCCGAATCAATCGTGATCTTGGGACCCATTTTCCAGGTGGGATGATCCAGCGCCTCTTCTCGAGTCACGCGGGCCATCGCATCTATTGAAGTGTCAAAAAACGGACCGCCCGAAGCCGGAAGCACCACCCGTTTCACATCGCCTTTGTCCGTCTCCTGCAAGGTCTGCCACAAGGGGGTCATCTCGCTGTCGATGGGCAACAGCCGCACCCCCTTTTCCTTTGCCAGCGCCGTTACCAAATGCCCTGCCACCACCAGCGTTTCTTTGTTGGCAATCGCCACATCCTTCCCGGCCCCAACAGCAGACAAGGTAGGCCGCAAGCCCACACCTGCAGCAAGCCCGTTGACCACCAGATCCACATCCGGATCGGCCGCCAGATCCACAAGCGCCTTCCTCCCTTCCAACACCTCAATCCCCAGCGGCTCTAACCGGTCGCGCACCCCATCCACGCCCTCGGCCACACAGACCCGCTTGGGCCGGAATCGTTCGGCCTGCTCACACAACAAGGCCGCATTTTTCCCGGCACACAGGCTCACCACCTCAAACTGGTCCAAAAGTCCCGACAACACGTCCAGGGTATTGGTGCCGATGGACCCCGTCGATCCCAGTAGCGCAACCCGTTTCATATCCCTCCCGATAGCAACCGCATTGAATCCGGGCACGATCTTGATATTCAGGTACGATCCTGCACCCCTAGGAACCCCTACCCCATCGCCTTCAAAAACAGCAAATACAAATAGACCAGCGGAAACACAAACAACAAGCTGTCAAATCGGTCCAAAATCCCACCGTGTCCCGGGATCACCGTCGACGAATCCTTGACCCCCGTATCCCGCTTCATCATCGATTCTACCAGATCACCCACCGGAGCACCCACCCCAATCAAAACCCCCAATCCAACCCCTTCGGCCCAGGACAACAGTCCAAATCCGTACACACCACCCAGAATCACCCCCAGAGCGCCCAGAAGAGCGCCCACAAAGCCCGCACCGGTTTTACCCGGACTCAAATTTGGAAACGGGTGCCACCTTCCCAGCCACCGGCCCAGAAAATAGGCCAGCATATCCGATCCCCAGATCCCAAACAGCACCAGCACCGTGAAAATGGCCGCCCCTTGTTCAGACCATCCGGGCAGGAAAAAGTTCCGCACCAAAAGCCCGAAACTGCCCAAACATCCCACATATAGAACGCCAAAAAGAGTCGCCGAAAGGTTGTGCAACCGGCTGCCACTTTCCCCGCTCAGGGCCATCACCAGCCCAAGGAGCACCAACCCCGTCAACAGCACCGGCATGGCCTCCCGGCCCTTCCAGAAAACCCCCAGACACCATGCCAAAGAGGCCGCGATCCCAAATTTTGTCCAGGGTTGCAGCCCCTTTTCCGTACACATCCGATAAAATTCCCAGGCCCCACCTGCCACCACCACACAAAGACAAAAAAACAAAGCCGACCCACCCCAAAAAAACAGCACGGTCAGGAGCGGACCAAACACAGCAGCTGCCAGAACCCGCACCGTCAAATTGGATCGTGCCACGGCCCCCCCACGCCAGGATAAGACGACCTATTCGAAAAAAGGATTCACCGACCAGACCCTGCCAGCTTCAACGAGCCATTGCCCACACCCTCTTTTTGCTTCAACTGAATCCCGGTCTCGCCATACCGGCGTTCCCGAGATTGATAACTCTCAATCGCCTCGTAGAGGTGCTCTCGTTGAAAATCTGGCCAGAGCACGTCGGTAAACCACATTTCGGCATACGAACACTGCCAGAGCATAAAATTGCTCAGCCGCATCTCTCCACTGGTCCGGATCAACAAATCCGGATCGGGCAAATCGCCCGTATACAGCATTTTGGAAAAAACCACCTCATCGATCTCATCGGCCTTCAACCGACCAGAAGCCACCTCTTCGGCCAGCTTCCGGGTTGCCTGCAATACATCGCTTCGACCGTCATAACTCAATGCCAAATTCAGGGTCAATCCCGTATTACCCGCCGTTTCTGCCATTGCCTGCTGTAGCGCAATTTGGGCCTGCTTTGCCAACCGCTCCGTGGCCCCCGTGGCAATCAGCCGGACATTGTTCTCCTGCAGTTCCCGCAATTCCTCGATCGAGGAATTGCGCAAAAGCTGCATCAAGGACAAGACCTCGCTCCAGGGCCGCTTCCAGTTGTCGGTTCCAAAAGCAAACAGCGTCAGAAGATCAACTTCCAGCTCTCCACAGACCCGCACGATATCCCGCACAGTATCCCGTGCCGACCGGTGACCTTCGCTCCGGCGCAAATCGCGCTTCATCGCCCACCGACCGTTCCCATCCATAATAATGGCAATATGTCGGGGGAGATTGCCTTTTGCCTTCAACGCTGCCTGGATTTCCGCGTCCTGCCTGGCCACGGTTCCCCCTTGTTCTGTGCAAGATGAAACGGGCTTAAAAAATTGTAAGAACTAAATTTACCGATCGGTCCAAAGGAAGTCAAGCGAACTTTTCCATTCGTCCTCCATCCCTTATTTCCATACCGACCGCACACCCTTGACACCCCGCCCACAACACCCTATTTTCTCTATCAAAAATCCGAAACAAAACCCCCTCTGATCCCGACAAACCATCATGCAGCCCAAAGACCACATTCGCCAAACAATAAAGCAAAAACGCCTGGCCTTATCTTCAAACGAAGTCCAGAGACGTTCCAGATCGGTCTTTCAGCGTCTGATGAAGTCCAACTTTTATCAAAACGCGCAATCCATCGCCTGCTATGTCTCGGTCCAAAACGAAGTCGATACCCATAACCTGATTCAAATAGCCCTCAAAAACGGCAAACAAATCGGCGTTCCGGTCACAGATCCCGATGGTCATATGGCCTTCCAGGCCATCTCCTCCCTGGACATACTCCATCCCGTCCACTTCGGTCTGCTCGAACCACCCCGAGACGCAAATACCGAAATCCCACCCGAATCCTTCGACCTGATCCTCCTCCCCGGCCTGGCCTTCGACGACAGGGGCAACCGGATCGGGTCCGGCGGCGGCTATTTCGACCGGTTCTTATCCACCATCCCCGCCCACACAGCCGCCCTTTCCTACGACTTCCAGATCCTGGACCAAATCCCGACCGATTCCCACGACATTCGCCTGGACTATATCATCACAGAATCCAGAGTCATAACCTGCAAATAAAGACCCAAAAAAAATAAAACACGCAAAATCTGCAATCGATCACCCGAACGCCAAACCCTTTCCAGGAGTGCTCCATGTCTCCTTCCGAAGAACAACTCCGTCCCCGGTCAAAAACGCTTTCGCCCGCCCAGCTCCGGGAAGTCCTCGAACAACACCGCCTCTGGGTCGAATCGGACGGCAAAGAAGGCCAGCGGGCAAACCTGTCCGGGGTCAATCTGAACCGGGCAGACCTCGAAAACGCCAACCTCCAGATGGCCGACATGCGCGACGTCATCTTAAGCGGCGCAAACCTCAAGGGTGCAAACCTGCAAAACACAAACCTGCAACGCGGCAAGCTCTACCAGGCCAATTTCAGCGGGGCCAACATGCAAGGGGCCGACTTGAGTGGATCAATGCTGCACAACGCCATACTTCAAAAAACAAACCTCCAAAATGCCGCCCTTGCCCCCGCAGAACTCGAACTGGTCGACCTTTCCGGCGCAAACTTGCAAGGGGCAGACCTCGAAGGCGCAAACCTGAAGGGATCCAATCTCAGAAACGCAAATTGCCAGGGCGCAAATTTCTACAAAGCCAAACTCCGGAACGCCATCCTGGTCAAAGTCAATTTCCAGGGCGCAAACCTGCGCACCACCGACATTCGCGATGCCGACCTCACCGGCGCAAATCTCCAGGGCGCAAATCTGCAAAGCGCGAAGCTCCAGAACGCCGACCTCGTCAAAGTCAACCTTCAAGGCGCAAATTGCTTCAAAACCCGCTTCCAGAAATCCGACCTCTACAAAGCCGAAGTCCAGGGTGCCGATATGAGAGCCGCAGACTTACGGGACGCCGTTGGCTTCACCCTCAAACACCTGGAGATGGTCATCTCGGATGAAAAAACCAAACTGCGAGATTAGGGAAGCGGCCTTGCTTTCGAAGCAAGGCCGCTAAATTAATGAAACCAAACGGGGCCGAACAGATGCTCAAAACGGACTACTCGGGCGGCCTGAAATTGAATCCGGCGGCTGGTCTCAACAGTCCAAAACCCGGCCTTGAACTCAGGATTCAGGACGTATCCTTGCAATCTTCTTGCCAAAGGCAATCCCATGACCATCTGAAACCCGATCCAGAAAGCGCTTGAAAACGACATGAACTCTTAGTATGATAATAAGAACACCATCGCCAACTATGTCTTTGAACAGGAGAGGTCATGACAAATACCCAGCGCCTCGAATTCGAATCCAGGGGCTATCTGACCCTGGACATCAACGCCGATGACCTTGCCCACCTGCAAGCTGCCTTCGACCAAACTGAAGACGGTCTGGATGACCTGCCCAACCACGACGACCGCTTCATCCACCTTGCTGAACACCCCGACTTCTTCCCGGTCGTTCACCACATCCTCAGCGACGACGTACAGCTGCGTTCCCTCACCGGATCCATCCTGCCTCCCAAAAGCCCTGGCAGAGGTTGGCACAGGGAAGTGGCAGGTCTTCTGGGTGTGCACCATCCCATCTCGACGCTCTACCTCCAGGCCCTGGTCCATCTGGATGAGCGCCCTGAAAACGGGGCCTGTTTCATGGTCGTTCCCGGCAGCCACCGCTTCAAATCCGACCTGCCTTTCCCGGAGATCACCTCTGTCGAAGACATGCCCCAAAGCGTGGCCCCGTCCTCGAAAGCCGGCACTGTCACCCTCTTGCACGGCAACCTCTGGCAGGCACGCACACAAAACCGGAGCGACACATCTCAGCGATTCCTGGAACTCGCCTATGTCCACTGCTGGATGCGCCACGCCCTACCAGCACTGTCCCCTCACGCCGAGGGAATTGTCCAAGCCTCTTCCAGCCTCAGCCAGTTGTTTGCCCTGAGAGACCTTTCTAACGCCTCTGGATACTGGCAAGGTGAACTGGAAGGACAGCCTTCAGGCTTACCCGAACGCAAATTCTCCCCACTCAAAGTGGTTGGTAAAGGCACGGTGCCAAACAGAGGCACTGTTCGAAATAAATAATGGAGGGCCTCATGAATCCACAACAGGCCAAAGATATCTACGACGCCCAGGGATACGTCCACATCGAAAAAGCCCTTCGGGGAGACGAACTCAAGCGGATACAGACCGCCTTTTACAAGGCCGAAGAAAATAGCACCCTGAAAGACCTTCTCAACCAGGACGACTGCTTCGTCAATCTGGTCGATCACCCCGCCTGGCTGCCCATTGCCCGCGCCATTGTCGGCGACGATGTGCAACTTCGCTACCTCCGCGGCGGCGTCATCAAACCCCAATCCGATTCAGGTTCGGGCTGGCACTGTGACCTGTCGGGCCTCAGAGGCATCTACCTCCCCGACTCCATCATCATGACCAAGCTCTTCGTCTACATCGATGAAGTCCCGGAAGACGGGGCCTGCATCGCTTTTGTGCCCGGAAGCCACCGCTACGAATTGGGTCACCCCCTCCCCGATATCGAGTCTCATGAAGCGATGCCGCATCACGTCAAAATGGTGGTGCAAGCCGGAGACGCCGTCTTGATGAACGGCTACACCTGGCACGCCCGCTTTCACAACCGAAGCGACCAACCTCGCAAAGTCATCGAATCTTCCTATATCCACGCCTGGATGAAAACCCAGTTTGAATTTGCAGCCCTCTCCCCCCACGTCCAGGAACAGATCCTGTCCTCCCACAACCGGCGTCAACTTTTCGGTGTACCCGAACCCGGACAAACCGATTGGCAGCGCCGACTGGAAAACAGCGCTCCGCATCAACCGGTAGAAGTCGGTATTTGACACGATTTCACTTCCGATCCGAGGAGGCGATCATTCGCCTGATTGATTCAATTTAAGCCAGGTTAACATCCGCTCTATCGTTTTGCCCTCTATCTCTTGAGCCAAAAGAGCGCCAACACCTCATAGCAACAAAGCTGCGACCACCACCTTCTCCCAATCCCCCACAGGCGTTCTCTCGAAGCCCACCAGGCGTCCGGATCCTGCACCCCTTGTACCCGGAGCACTCTGCTGGGGCCCAACATCGGACCAAGTTCGAAATTTTTTAAAATCAGAGACCCCATGCAATATCCTCTCGCCCAACTCGCCGCCCTCTGCGAAGCTCACCCGATCCAACCCAAAATCCTCTTCGTGCCCAACATGCAAGCCGGCTACGATCTCACCACCGCGCTCGCCGCTGCCAAAATCGCCTGGGTCAACCTCCACATCACCACCCCACAGGGCCTGGCCGAACAGGAAGTTGGACCCCAACTCCATTCCCAAAACTGGAAACACCTCCCCCGGGACGCTGACCTCTTCTTCCTCGAAGACCTCCTTGCCGAAGCCCTGAAAGCCGACCCGGACGGCTATTTCGCCCGCGCCACCACAGGCCCCGGCCTGACCCGCTCCTTTTTGCGCACCCTCCATGCAATGCGCATCGCCGGAATCGACCCCGATCACATCCAACCCACAAACAGCAACAAACACCGCCTCCTGGAAACCCTCTACCAATCCTACACCGCCCGCCTGGAAACGGATCGAACCTACGACAATGCAACCCTCTTTCGGGAAGCACTCCGTCGCCAGGATAAGCCCCCTTCAGAAGCCATCTGCTTCGCCATCCTCGACGAAACCCCGCTCGGTGCCCTGGCTTATCAATACCTCCAGAAACGAACCGGAAACATCCTCTACCGGATCGGTCGTCCCGACTACGGTCTCCCCCCACCTGTCCAGAGCGCGGCAGCCCGCTTCCCCGATGCCCCCTTTCCCGAAACAACGTCCTTTCCAATCGGAATCGGAGGCCACCTGCTCACCCGGGGGTTAACCCCCGAAGACTGCGCAACCATCCACCTCAAAGAAACCCTGGGAACCGAGACCGAAGTACACACCATTCTCCGCGACATCCAACACCGCAATCTCTCCCTCGACACCGTTGAAATTGTCTACACCACCGACACTCCGTATCTCACCTTGCTCCGTGATACTGTAGAACGCTTCGAACTCCCGGCTACATTTGCCGCAGGCGTCCCCATCCATTGAACCCGTCCGGGAAGGTCCCTCTTGGGCTTTTACAAGTGGATCGGCACCGGGTTTGATGCAAACGAACTCATCGCCCTGTGTCGGGCGGGCCTGATCGCCTTTCCCGAAGGAGACGCGCCCGAACCCTATGAGGTCGCCCAGATTCTGACCCGGGCGCACGTCACCCAGGGCCGCGATCAATACACCCATGCCCTGAACCGGATAGAAACCGACCTTCAAGACACCGAACATCCTGAAGAACAACGCCGTCAGGAGCAAATTCAAGCCGACTTCGAACGCCTCGCCGCCGTCCGCCGCATTCTGGATCGCCTCTTCTCCTTTCTCCCGAAAGCTCCCGAATCCGACTTCAAAACCCTGACGCAGGCCGGCCTTCAGTTTCTCCAGCACAACGCCCCGATCCGAAGCCCCATCGATACCTCGGCCCTGGACTCTTTGATGGAACGTCTCACGCTCCTGGGCGAAACCATCCACGTGTCCGATACACTCCAACGCCTGGCCACGCGCCTGACCGAACTTTTTGCCAACCACCGGGTCGAAACCGCAGCCGCCCAACCCGGCCACCTGGCCATCGCACCTCTGGAAAGGGCCGGATATACCCATCGCAAACACATCTATCTGGTGGGCCTGGATGAAGGATCTTTCCCCGGAGGTGCCTCTGAAGATCCCCTCCTTCTGGACGGCGAACGGACAGCCCTTTCTGCCGAACTGTCCCTCCACCGAACCCGGCCTGCCGAACAGGTATGGCACCTCATCCGTCTCCTGGGCATGGCACCCGGCCCCGTCACCCTGCTCTCGGCCCGGCGCAGCCTTGCCGACGGCCGGGAATCCTACCCATCTGCCTTCTTTCAGCAAATGGCAGAACAAATGAACCTCGGAGACCTCCCTCTCCTACCCCCCTTACCGGAAGCGCCCGAAGATGCCCTCGACCTCACCGAAACCATGCTCATCTCCCACCCCTCCGAAGGGTCTGCACAGGCTATTCAAGATCGCTTCCCCTGGCTCCAATCCGGCGCAACAGCAAGAAGGGCCCGCGAACACCCCGGCCTCACCCGCTTCGACGGCTTTCTGGGTCGGCCCACCCCCGAACTGGACCTCACAAAGGGCCAACCCGTCCTGTCCGCCTCCCGATTGGAAACCCTGGCTGGATGTCCGTACCGGTATTTTCTCGCCTACATCCTCCGCATTACCCCACCCGATAAAATCGAGGACGACCCCACCCACTGGCTGTCCCCCCTCGACTTCGGCGCGCTCCTCCACCGCCTCTTCCGCCGCTTCATGGAAACACTCCAAGAACGCGGCGAACGTCCTGACCGGGATCGGCACGCCGACCTTTTGGATCAATTGCTCCGACAAGAAATCGAAATCCACAAAGAAGAAATCCCCGTCCAGCACCAGGCCGCTTACCGGTTTGACGTCAAACGCCTGGAAACCGCCGCAAAAGTCTTCCTATCTGTCGAAGCCGACAAAACAGACGTCGAACCCGTCGGCTTTGAACTCAGCTTTGGCTTTGG
>JAPUJS010000459.1 GCA_027296045.1 bacterium
GCGAGTTTGAAGTGAGCTCTGCACTGGATTTTGAAGGAATGGATGTGCAACGGTCGGGGTTTGTAAACGGGCGGGACGGGTTGGTGATCTGGCAGGTTTCCGGGCTGGCACCAGGCACCTATTTCTGGAGGGGGCGGTTGCGTACTGCCCAGGAGGCGGGCCCCTGGACGAAAACCCGATCGTTTGTCGCGGCTGGAACCCCCCCAGACCGTTCGGTGCTCTGGCAGCAGGAAGGAAGGGAGGCATTCGCATTTGGCACCCCGCAAAATACGATTTTGAAGGACGACGGTTTGGTGGCCCGGGTGCAAGAACCTCCGTCGATGCAGTTTGATGAGGCGCATTTGGAAGCCGAGTTCCAGGCCGATCAGGTGCTCGGTTCGGCGGTGCTTTGTACAGACGGGACGTATCTATATGTGAAGCGGTTTTTTAGCAATCCGCCCATCTATCAGGGCATTGATTTTTTTGTTCGGATTGGGACGGGGTTAAACGGTACGGAAGCAGGCAGAAATTTTGGGCTTTTGACCGATACGCCCGTTCCCGGCATTTCGGCCACGTATCACGGCGATGGGTTTATTTATGCAGACGATGGAAAAGCACGAGAGCTGGTGCGCATTTCTCCGGTTTCGGGGGTTGTGGATCGGGTTCAGGTCCCGGATGGGTTGCTGGAATTGCGGACAGGCTTGGTGTTTGACGGCCATTCGCTTCTTACTTCTGACGGGCAGCTTATTTACAATGTTGCAGCCGGGATAGGCGGGGTGCAGCGTGCGGGATGGAGCGTGCGGGTGTTTGATCCAGAGAATGGGTGGCGCCTGGTGCGCAGCTATGAGATTGAGCCCACGGCCACGGGTTTTGCATATCGGTTTACAGACGGTGTGATTGCCGACGGTCAATTTTTATATTTGATCGAGTTTGCCCTGGGAGGAGAGCGCAGGGTGCGGGTGGTGGACGCGATGGACGGCCGATTTGTGGCCGAGTTTGAGAGCGACCAGGCTCAGACGGGCATTTTGGGAGGACAGTATGACTGGGTGAATAACAAGGTCTGGTTGGGACAGCTGGAGGGGGGAAAGGTATTTCGGTATGCGGGGCGCACACTGCCGGCATTTGGGACCCTGACGTCGTCGCCGGTGGGGCCGGGAGGTGCGTGGGATCGACTGGAGGTGACGGTGGTTTCTCCCGGCAGTGGACGGGCCGAGGTAGATTTGTTGGGTGAGATCGGAGGGGGCACATTTGTGGCCCTGCCCGGATGGACGGGCTTGCCGGTTGGGGCACCGATCGATCTGGGGGGATTGGATCCGAGCCTCCGACGGCTTCAGTTTCAGGTTCAATTATTTGGAGACGGATTGGCGCCGTCTCCCGGACTGGAGCGCTGGCAGGTTCAGTATCGCCCGGTTTCTGATTTGGGCGTGTTCGGTTTGCGGGCAGAGCCGCTCTCTGTGAAGGAACTGGAGCCGATTATACTGACGGTAGATGTGCTGAATCAGGGACCGCTGGATTTGGTGCAAAATATGACGCTGGGATTTTACAGTGGTGCTCCAGGGGCCGGCCGGTTGATCGGACGGGTCGCTGTGCCCGAGGCGACTCCGGTGGGGCAAAAGACGCCTGTTTCTCTGGTGTGGAACACAGCCCGGTTTGGGGGCAGGCATTTGATCTGGGTGCGGCTGGAAGATTTGCAGGGCCGTCCCAGTTTTTTCAACCGGCGGCTCTTTTTGGAAGACGCGGTTGAGATTGCTCCGAGCGACGATACGGGTGCGCCTGTGATTGAGATTTCGGCCCTGGATGCACTGGGAGAAGTGCGTCCGGACGATTTTTTGCCGGATCAACCCCGGTTTTCGGTGGTGATGCGAGATTCCAGTGGGATTGATTTGAACTCGGTGCAGATTCGTCTGACGGGATCTGCCGAGATTGTGCTGGATGATATTGCGTCGCTCCGGGTCGAGGACCGGGAAAATGCCGCAACGGCCTTGTCGTTTGTGTATGGTGCTCCGCTTTTGCAGGATGACCAGTATGTGCTGGAGATTTCTGGGCGGGATCAAATTGGAAATGGGCCGGCGCAGAAGGCTCTGGCTTTTCAAGTGTCTTCCACGCTGACACTGGACCAGGTTTTGACATCTCCCAATCCTATGGCGACAGACACGGATTTTACCTATATTCTTTCCCGTCCGGCCACGGTGATGGTGCGGATTTATACGGTGTCAGGACGGCTGATCCGTGTGCTGGAAGATCCGTTTGGGCGGGCAGGGTTCAATCAGTTGCACTGGGACGGACGGGATGGAGATCGGCATCCGGTGGCCAGTGGGGTGTATGTGTATACGGTGACCGCAGAGGATGGGGAGACACGGGTGCGGGTGAAGGATAAGGTGATTGTTTATCGGTAAGGGCGTTTCGGATGAAAGGAAGGGTTATGGCCGTCCGTAATGTAGAGACATTTTTTGATGCCTATGCCGAAGGGTTCGATGCCATTTATGGGACCCAGCACACGCTTTTCAACCGGGTGATCAACAAGCATTTCAGGAAGTGTATGCGGATCCGGTTTGAAAAGACACTGGCCGGGTGTTTGCCGATTGAGGGCAGGAGGGTTCTGGACATTGGCTGTGGACCGGGGCACTATGGAATCCACCTGGCAGGGCAGGGGGCCGGTCAGGTGTGTGGGATTGATTTTGCGGAGGGGATGATTTCTCTGGCAGAACATCGGGCGCAGGCGCAGGGGGTTTCTGACCGGTGCCAATTTGTGTTGGGTGATTTTTTGGCGCATCGGTTCGATGGCCTATTTGACTATACGGTGGTCATGGGGTTTATGGATTATGTAGAGGATCCGAAAGCGGTGGTTGAAAAAGTGCTTTCTCTGACAACTTCCCGGGCATTTTTTAGTTTTCCAATGGCCGGGGGTTTTTTGGCCTGGCAGCGGAAGGTGCGTTATAAGCGGAAGTGCGATTTGTTTTTGTATCGACTGGAAGATGTGTTGGGGCTTTTTGAAGGGACGGATTGTGAAGTGGAAGATGCACACCGTGATTTTTTTGTGACGGTTCAGGTGGCTGAAAGTCGAAACGGAGGTTTGTGATGATTCGACCAACCGATGCACAGCGGCAGGAATGGGAAGCAAATGGGGTGCTGGTTCTGGAAGAAGCGATTGTGGGCGATGAACTTGAACGGTTGCAGGAGACGTTTGACAAATATGCAGCCGAGGCGAAGCAGGAATGGCTGGAAGGGATTGCAAAGGGAACCCGGCCGGCGGCCCATTTTGATATTCCAAAGCCTCTGGAGAAAGACGATCTGTTTATCGACTTGATCGATCATCCAAGCTGGTATGGGCTGTTGATGGATTTTTCGGATGACGATTTGATTTTGTTGGGGCCTCAGGTGCGGACCCTACCGGTCAGTCCTATCAGCTATGTGGGCTGGCATCCGGATGTGCCTCATACGACGTCGTTGCATATGAAGGTGCAGATTTATGTGGAGGATGTGCCGGCCGATGGGGGTGCTTTTGGATATGTACTGGGGAGCCATAAGCCCGATGTGGGGCCCTGTCCGGTGGTGCGGCCTTTAGATGCGATGCCGGGACACAAGGTGTATCCCGGGAAGGCGGGAACGGCGGTTTTGTTTAATTCTTATGGGTGGCATACGTCGATGGTGAACCGGACGAATCGGCCGCGAAAATCGATTATTTTGATTTATGAAAAGTGGAGTGAAGGGCGCGTGTCAGCAGATCGGTATGCGGCGCTTGAGGATAAATGCACCACGGTTGCGCGGCGGCGCTTGTTTGGTTTGGAACATTAGAGGGGATCCCGCATTGGGGTGTTGGGCGGTGTGTTCTGCGGCCCTCTGCGATTTTGCTTTTCAGGAGTGATTGATGCCAGTGATTGATGCCCATTTGCACGTTTTTGCAAAGGTCTCTCCGGAGTTTCCTCGGGAGGTGACGGTGAATACCCCTGCTGACCGGGAGGAAACGGCGGAAAAGTTGCTGGAGGTGATGGGAGAAAACGGGGTGGATCAGGCGGTGTTGACGCAAATTGGGGGGGCAGAATTGGAGCACCACCGATATTTGCAGCGGTGTTTGAAAGAATATCCGGATCGGTTTCGGGGGATCGGGTTGGTGCCGGTGAATTCGGAGGAACCGGAAGACCAGATGGATCGGCTGGCGGAGGATGGGACGATTGTGGGGTTCCGGTTGTTTGAAATTGGGGGGCCGCCAGACCCATTGGCCGAGATGGATGTGCGAACGTTTCGGACCTATCGGATCTGGAAGCACGCGGCGGAGAAGAATTATGTGATCTGGTTATATGCTTGTGCTCGGGATGCGCATCAGATTGCGTTTTTGGTGCGGGAATTTCCGGAGATTCGGGTGGTGTTTAACCATTTGATGATGTGTCCGGGGGAAGGGGCGTTTACGCACGACGAGGATGGGCGGCCGCGCATTCAGACACCGGTGCCGCCGTTGACGCGGTATTCGACCATCGGGCTGCACGAATATCCCAATATCTGTGTACATCTGTCGGGGCAATATGCGTTTAGCCAGGAGGAATGGCCCTATCGGGATTTGGAACGATGGCATAAGACGTTGTTGAGTAAGTTTGGGGCGGACCGCTTGATGTGGGCGACGGATTTCCCGTGGATTTTGAAAGAGCCGGGCTATGACAAGCTAGTCGGGGTGATGGATGAACTGTTGCCGGACCTGTCGGAAGAGGAACGGGCAGATATTATGGGGGGAACGGCAAAGCGGTTTTTGGGGTTTTCTTGATCCCGGATTTTCACGCTCTCCTCCCGATGCCAACAGCCTGGATATGCTTCCGGGCTTTTTTATTTGGTGTAGATGAATTGTCGCTTGACGGGGGTAGGAGACGACCAGATCGACCGGATTGAGGTGGATTTGGAAGAAGAAAGGGATTCGATCACTGAGTTTTTGTCTCTGCTGAGCGGGTAAGATCGGTAAACAAGAAGGCATCCAATAAAAACGGGCGATTCCATTGGATCGCCTGTTTTGTTTATGCCTTCCCTTATTTTTTAAACCGTTCCGCCAGCCCGGTCTTTAAGATCGCCCGGTTCAGAAACGTGCCTTCTCTTAAGACGACTTCCGGATCTTCGGTCCCGGAGTGATAGAAGATGTCTGTTAGATAGCGGTCGTATTTGTCGGGCCTGGTGGTGGTGACGGCGATGAAGGGAAGGTTTTCGAGTGCGGCGTTCACGAAGTCCCGGGCACGTTGACCTTCGGCGGTTTTTAGTTCAGGAGTGTCGATTCCCCTGAGGCGGACCTTTTGCAGGGTGTAAATGTGGAATCCGCAGTCGATATCTACCCAGAGGGTGTCGCCGTCGATGATTTCAACCACAACTGCGGTGTAGGAGTGGTAGGCGGCCGAGCGGCCTTCCGTCAACTTGACGGCGTAGGTGTTTGAAGGCGTGGGTACGGTCTGGACGAAAGTGCCCGCTTGGGGTGATGTCAGGCCCGTGAGCGGGTGGTTGAGATGCGTTCCGAAGCCCAGGTCCAGGCGAAGGCCGTTCCCGGTGGGGCTGTTGATGAGGCGGTACGTGTAGAGTTGGCCTCTGAGGGCTGGCAGGGGTCCGGCAGGCGGTGGGCTTTGAGGTTGGGGATCGAGGCGAGCGTCCGCCTGAATCTGGGTTTCCAGCTCGCGGACGGTCCAGCCCGAGCGGGTGGCTTGTTTGAGATAGAGACTCCGTTTCTGTTCGGTCGGCAGTTTCATCAACAGGCGGTAGTGGCTCCAACCCAATTGTGCGAACGTTCGCATTATTGGAAATGATCGATAAAATTGAAGCATTTCATAAAGCCGGCGCTGGCCCATTTTTAGGTCCAGCGAGAGCCGGGGGATGAGTTGCTCGCCATACTCTGCCCGGTCTTTTTCTTGCAGAAGGTGTTCGTATATCAGGTGGCCGATTTTCCAGTAGGTGCGCAAGGTCTCCTGTTCTACAGCACGGCGAGCCCGTTCTTTGCCTTCGGACAGGGTCCGGGCGATCTGGGTTTTCAAGTGGGTGTAGGTGGTCTGAGTCAGGTGTTCGGGCATAACGGACTCCCCTAAATCAAAAATTTGATCA
>JAPUJS010000046.1 GCA_027296045.1 bacterium
TACGGCGATGCGCGCGGATCGCATTTTGGTGCTGGACACTGGCCGGATGGCGGGCTGGGGGACGCACGAGGAATTGATGGAGGTGGACGGGGTTTATCGGGCGCTTTACGAACAGCAGCAACACCAAAAAGAAGATGAAGCGTTTGTGGAGAAGACGGAAGGGACCGAGGCTGTGGGAGAGACGGTTTGAGGGTTTTGGGGCTGAGAAATCCAAATATTCGAGAAGAAAAAAGGGCGATTCTGAGATTTCAGAATCGCCCCTTAGTCTTTGGGAAACGGTTTTACACTTTCCCTTGCTCGATTTTTTGGAGAAAGGTTTCGTCCTCGCCACTGAACCGCTTCAAACAGAGGTCACAGTCGAGGCATGTTCGGTTGTAGCAGTTTTTGTGAATTCGGACAGGGTACTGGTCCTGGAAGGACTCGTTGCACTTTTCCGAACAGAAAACATACCGGTTCTGGTGGGTTCCAAAAGCGGCGTAGACAATGATATTTTCGTTTTTTTCGACCTCAGACAGGGCTTTTTCGCACCAGCTACAGATCCCGGCTTCTTCCCGGACTCGGGACTCTCGTTTTTTCTGGACCTCTTCGTCTGTCCAGGCAAATTCTATGTGTTCGACATTGTCTTGAGGCACTTTTGCGCGAACCACGCCATCGGTGATGCCCAGGAGATAGCCGCCTTTGGTATCAAATGTGGTGCCGCATTCGATGACGCTGCCACCTTTTAGATGGATGATGGATTTGCCTTCTTCGGGGGAGATAAAGTCGAACCAACCGCAACTGGCACACACGGTGGTGAAGAGAAACTGGTTGGTCTTGTGGCCGCAGGAAGGACACCTGCCTTCTTCCATCAGCTTGATATCCCGCAGGGAAGCCTTGGCGGCTTCTCGAACGGTTTCACTGATTTCATCCAGTGTTGCATCCAGGTCTGCCTGGTTTTCCTGTGCCAGCAGGTCCATGGCTTCCTGGGCTTCTTCATCCTGGCCTTCAATGGCGATTTGTCGTTCCCGTGTGGTGTTGATTCCGTTATCGTCGTCTTTTTTGAAAAAATTCTTCAACATGCGGGTTGCCTCTTTCTTTACAATTTGATGCGGGCCGAGACGGAACGATGTCTTGATAATAGTACATATTTTATAGAGTTAGGTCAATATATAATCGATTTTGGTGTTAGAGCCAGTGGAGGTGAAATCCGCCATCCACAGGAATGGCCGCTCCGGTGGTAAAATCGAAATAGCCCAGCGCAAGGGCGGTTACGGCTTTGCCGATGTCCTGGGGTTGCCCCCAGCGCTGGATGGGGGTCAATCCTTCGGCAATGAGTTTGTCGTATTTTTCTTTCACAGATCCGGTCATATCGGTTTGAATGATGCCGGGCTGGATCTCGTTGACCGGGATATTGTGTTCGGCCAGGCGGACGGCAAAGAGCCGCGTGAGCATGCTCAGGCCGGCTTTGGATATGCAATATTCACCCCGAGAGGGGGAGGCCGTGTAGGCAGATATGGACGAAATGACGACAATACGGGGGGTTTCTACCGTGCCTTGATCTTTGAGGATAATCATTTGATTGGCGGCGTGCTGTGTGAGAAAATAGGGCCCTTTGAGGTTGGTGGCCAGAACTTCGTCATAGATTTCCGGGCCTGCCTCCAGGATGTCGGCGCGCACCCTTGGTGCAATGCCGGCATTGTTGACCAACAGGTCCAGGCGGTCGAATGCCTCGATCGTTTGATCAACCAGGCGTTTGCCATCTTCGTTTCGCGCCACATTGGCCTGGCAGATCTTTGCGGTTTGACCGCGGCTTTCCACGCCCCTGGCGGCTTCTTCGGCGGCTTCCCGATTGCTGGTGTAGTTGATGACAATATCGTAACCGGCTTCGGCCAGACAGTAGGCAATGCCGCGCCCGATTCCGCGGCTGGATCCGGTAACAAGCGCAACTGGGGGCATATGGATTCTCCTGGGGGAGTTTTTGATTTGTGAAGATTTGCGTTATATTTAGAAGGGGCTGTGGTATCTGTTTGTCAGGGTTTCTTAAGATACAAAAATTGAAATCAAACCGTCAGGAATTTTAGGGGGTTTATGGCGATTTTAAAGGTTGCGAGGATGGGGCATCCGGTGCTGAGGGCTGTTGCAGAGCCGATTGAACCTGACAAGATTCAGACCGATGAGATTCAGCGGCTGATTTCCGATATGGTTGAAACAATGGAAGAATATGAGGGGGCGGGCCTGGCTGGTCCTCAGGTTCATGTGGCCAGACGCGTGGTGGTGGTGGAGCTTCGAGAAGACAGAGAGGCTGAAGAAACCGAGGTTTTACCGCTGATAAACCCCCAAATTCGCCCGATTGGGGACCGCAAAATCTCGGATTGGGAGGGATGTTTGAGCGTTCCGGATATTCGAGGGATTGTGCCTAGGTGGCAGGCTGTTGGGGTGGAGGCCTTGAATATAGAAGGCGAAGCCCTCTCATTTGAAGTTCGGGGATTTCCGGCACGCCTGATACAACATGAGGTGGATCATCTGGATGGGATTTTATATCTGGATCGGATGAAAGATTTGCGGACGCTGTCCTTTCTGGACGAATCGGCACGGTTTGGCCCAGATGCTTCAGAAAGTTCGGATGCTGCCGATAAATAAAGCAGGATCGGGATTGTTCACCAGGAGGAGAAACCCTTGAATCCTAAAATGAAGAAAGCCATATGGATTGGCCTGGCGTGCTTGTGGATGCTCAGCACCAGCGGGTGTTTTATCCGTCGGGTGCCGCCCATCCGGTTTATTCCGGGCATCGGCCATCAGACGGATTATTCTATGGAGGGCATTGTACGGCGTGCCTTGAAGGATAAAAATCCGACGGTGCGGATGGAGGCGGTGAAGCTATTGGGTACGATGATTGCCACACCCGACGAACAGGTTCGAAGTGCGTCCGGGTTGGGGCAGGCTTTGAAAGACAAGGAAAGAAATATTCGACTGGAGGCCGTACGCGCCCTGGGCAAGATTGATCCTGCCATCAGCGGGCCCTATCTGTCTTCTGCACTAACAGATGAAGATGTGCTGGTGCGGGTCCAGGTGATTCAGGAACTTCGGAAGGCGTATCAGCGGCAGTCCAACCAGTTGGGTCAGGTGGCGGGGGGGCAATAGCAGTTTTCTATCTTTGAGATAACGATCGGTCCACCAGGGAAGCCCTCTGTGTTAAGATACACAGAGGGCGTTTTTATTTGTCCGTTGCTTTTTTGTTTGACAGAAAACCCCTGGACAGCCTTATTTGTTTCTGAATATTCTTTTGACGGAGGGGATATGAATCTCACGCAAGAAGAACAAGCGATGCAAAAGGGCGATTTTGGACCGGTCGTGCAAAATGCGCTGGAAAGCCAGATCGGGGTCGGCGGATTTTTTGGCGCAGAGGATCTGGTGGAGGTGCGTTCGGTGCATTTGATGGCCGATATTGAGGCACTTGCAGATCCCGGATTGAATTTCCTGGAAGAGACGGCTGCTTCCGGGGTAAAATTTCGAGTACCTGTGACCACGAATCCAAGAAGCGTTGATTTTTCCTTCTGGAAAGAGATGGGGCAGGAGAAAGAGGTTGTGGAGAAGGAAAGGCGAATCATTGATGCGCTTTCAAAGCTGGGGGCTTTGCCGTGTAATACGTGTATTAATTATCAGACCGTTGATCAGCCCCGATTTGGCGAACATTTGGGCTGGGGGGATACCGGAACCGTGATTTTTGCCAATTCGGTTGCCGGAGCTCGGTCGAATTTTGAAGCCGGTCCTGCTGCGGTTTGGGCGGGATTGACGGGTCGTGTTCCCCGTTATGGCTACCACTTGTCCGAAAAACGGCGCGGTACGATCCGGGTGGTGATGGAGGAGCAGCCCGTTTCCAATAGCGACTGGGGTGCGTTGGGGTGTTTTATTGGGCGAAAGCTGGATGATTATTGGAAGGTACCTGTTTTTGAGGGTGTCGAAGGGTCACCCACCATTGATGATCTGAAACATCTGGGTGCTTCTTTGGCCAGCTATGGATCTCTGGGAATGTTTCATATGGTGGGGGTGACGCCGGAGGCCCGGTCTTCCGAAGAAGCGTACGGGGGGGAAGCCCCGGTTGAGACCATTATGGTGGCACCAGGCACATTGGAGGGCGTGTACCAATCGTTTCAGCCCGAGGAAGAGAAAGTGGATCTGGTTGTGTGTGGGACCCCACAGCTTTCGTTATATGAATTGAGGGAGATTGTGGATCTTTTGAAAGGAAAGCAAGTTCAGGAAGGTACACGCCTTTTTTTGACAACGAACTTACAGATTAAAGCCCTGGCGGATGAGATGGGCTACACCGAAATTGTTCACAAGGCAGGAGGCAGGATTCTGGCGGGTGTATGTTTTTATATCATGACGGCGCGACATATCCAGGAGAAATTCAATTATCGAACCCTGGTCACCAATTCGGCGAAACTTGCGAACATTATTTCGGGATATGGGTACAATCCTGTACTCCGCCCCATTGAGACATGTGTTGAGGCGGCAGTGAGCGGGAAAGTCGTTTGAGCGAAAAGGAAGGATTATGGCAGAAACAATTATCATCAGAGGCAATCCAGGTGTGGGGCCACCCGTGGAAGGCGAAGCGATTGTGTCGGAAGAAGGGTTCAGTGCCCGGTATGATTACGATCGCTATCGCGGTGTCATTAGCCGAAAGTCCCACGTGCTTTATGGACAGTCTATTGTGGGCAAGATTGCGGTATTCAAGACGTCAAAAGGGGGGGTGGCTACCTCGTGGATGATGCTGGATATGGTGGAACGCGGCACCTGTCCCGCTGGCTTTATTTTTGGACGTACTAACCCTGTTATGGTACAGGGGGCTGTGTGGGCCAATGTTGCCCTGATGCACGATCTGGATCCGGATCCGGTTCAGACGATTCGGACGGGCGATTATGTAAAAATGATCCCCGAAAAAGGGATTGTTGAAGTCACCCGGGTGTCTTGATGATGGGGATTTTGGGACACCGCAAGCTTGGCGATTTTGAGATCTGGGCAGTTCGCGCAGGGACTGTGAAAATGGATGGGGGGGCCATGTTTGGCGTGATCCCCAGACCTCTGTGGGAAAAACGCATCCCGCCAGATGAACGGAATCGGATTCGGCTGGGCATGACGTGTCTGCTGGTTCGCACACAGGACGAGACCATTGTCATTGAGACCGGGTTTGGTGGGAAGGTGAACGAGAAATTACGGGAGATCTTTGGGCTGGACGAGTCGGATGGGTTGCTGGCGTCTCTGGCTTCTGTTGGGGTGGCTCCTGAAGATGTGGACCGGGTGATTGTGACACATTTGCACCAAGATCATGCAGGCGGGTGTACGATTTGGGAAAAAGGTGGGTATGCGCCCACATTTCCAAACGCACGGTATTTTGTGCAGCGGGTTGAGTGGGACGATGCCGTGGGGGCCGATGCTCAGACGGTAAACGGGTTTCGAATGGAAGAGGTGTTGCGACCTCTCGAAAAGGCAGGTGTGCTAAACTTCCTGGACGGGGACACAGAGATCTGTACCGGGGTTCGGGTGGTGTCGACACCGGGGCACACACGCGGGCATCAGTCTGTTCTGGTGGCGTCCGGTGGAGAGACCGTCTGTTTTGTTGGCGACCTGGTGCCCACTTCCCATCATTTGAAACCGATTTATGTGATGGCATACGACCTGTATCCCAGAGAAACCTTTGTGAACAAACAGGCGATTTTAAACCAGGCCGTGCAGGACCAATGGCTGGTTGTGTGGCCGCACGATCCAGAAATTGGCTGGAGCTATGTGCGGATTGACGACCGGGACGGGTTTGCAACAATGGATCGGTTGGACTGATATGGCCAGGTGGGCGCGTTGGACAGTAAGGAGACCCGGGTGACAGAAAACGAAATGGGTGACCAGATTACGGCTGCGCTTGAGAAAGGCATTCGGAAAATGTTTGATGTAAAGGATGTGGCGCCCTTTCGGGATGCGGCAGTGGAAGCCTATCGCATTCGAACTTTAAGCCAAGCGCTGGTGCACGAAGTGCAGATCGTGAACCATGTGTTTCCATCGGATGTGCAACAGACGGTGGCACTGAGCCTGCAGCTTGTGGACACCGATCGGGAAAAGGCATCGGTGTTGATTAAAGGCGCGTTGGAACAGGTGCTGGGCCGGCTGGCGGTTGTGCCCCAAGAGCAGTGGCAAGAAAAGAAGGCATGGTGGAAGTTTTGGGATCGATAAAGCAAGATGCCGATTGATTTTGGGATTTTGGCTGGCTGCACATTCTGGACTTTAAGAGCCGGAAGGGTTATATTAATACGCCCCGATCGTGATGCTTTGAAACTGTAGGAGAACTGTTTTGGCAGATGGAAAAGACAGACGAATTGCTGAACTTGAGGCGGAACTGGCTGATCTGAGGTCGCAGTACGAACATTTGGGCAGACATCTGGAAACCCAGGTGCAGATGCAGTCAGAAGCCCTTCACGAAAGCGAAGACAGGTTTCGGGCGCTTTTCAATAGTCTTCAAGAAGGCGTCTGTTTGCTCGATGCAGACCACCGGCTTCTGCTGGCCAACCCGTCGGCGCAGGTGTATTTGCCGATTTTGACGAGTGTGGGTGTGGGAGGAATTGTGCATACGGTGGGCGACCATCGTCTGGCGGATGTGTTGAAAGCCGAGGAAGGGCAGGCCGCCCATGAAGTGGTGGTAAAAGAAACTCCGGAACGAATTTTTGAAGTCCAGGGGTATGCCGTGGGCCAGCAGACCAAAGACGAAGGGTGGGTGTTGGTGATGCGGGAGGTGACCCGGGAGCGCGAAGTGTTGGAGCGAATACAGTTGCGCGATCGATTGGCGGCAGTGGGGCAGCTTGCAGCGGGTATTGCCCACGACTTTAACAATATCCTGGGCGTGATTATGGGATATGCAGAGTTGCTGGAGATGCGCGAGGATCTTCCGGAAAAGGTTCGGAGAAATTTGCAGGTCATCTATTTGCAAAGCGAGCGTGGTGCGCAACTGATTCGACAGATTCTGGATTTTAGCCGCCAAACATCGGCTCAGAAACAGCCGTTGGATCTGGTGCCTCTGTTAAAAGAGGTGACCGAATTGCTGGAGCGCACCCTCCCGGAGAACATCCAGCTGACCGGTGATTTTCAGCCCGGGGAATATGTTCTCAATGCAAATTTGACGCAGGTACAACAGGTGATTACCAATCTGGCGGTCAATGCAAGAGACGCAATGCCCGACGGGGGGCGCTTGACCTTTGGTCTTTCTTGGCTGGAGGTGGGCCCCGGGGAACGTCGACCTATTCGGACCTTCAGCAGTCGGGTGCCGTTGGCCCTGTCCGAAGGCAAATGGATTGTCTTTTTGGTCTCCGATACGGGCATCGGGATCCCCGAGGATGCGATGGCTCGTTTGTTTGAGCCGTTTTTTACGACCAAACAGCCTGGAAAAGGAACCGGGTTGGGCCTGGCGCAGGTCTATGGGATTGTGAAGCAGCACGGAGGGTACATTGAGGTGGACAGTGAAGTGGGCGTGGGCACAACCTTTACCCTGTATTTCCGGTCGGTAGCCGAGACGGCCGTTGCGATTGAGCCGATGAATACGGCAGAGATCGTACACGGTGAAGGGGAAAAGGTTCTGGTGGTGGAAGACGATCCTGCGGTGCTGGAGGTCATCGGAAATTTACTGGAAAGCCTGGATTACCTGCCTTTGAAGGCTTTAAACGGGCGGGAAGCGTTGGATCTGTATGATATCCACGGCAAAGAAATCGCTGCCCTGGTCACCGACGTGGTGATGCCCGAGATGAGCGGTGTGGAGTTGGCCCTGGAACTTCAGAAACGAAATCCGAATATCGGGGTGGTCATGATTACCGGTCATCCAGTTGCCAAGCGAGAAGACAGCCATATCCCTGAAAAAATCCATGGATTTTTGGAGAAGCCGATCGAATTCAGGGAACTTGCCCAGGTGGTGAAAAAGGCAACGACAAAAAGTTGAGATTTTTCGAAACGTGTTCAAAAATCGGAAGCGGTCTAGCACCGCCTCCGGTTTTTTTGCGTTGAGAAGGGATTTGAAACGCAAATTATCTCCCTGTGGATCGGGAAGATGTCAAGACAAAAGGAGGTCTGAGCCCTTGCTGGACTTTCGGATTGACGGGGTATCTGTATTGGGTTAGATTGAGAGACGGGGAAAGCCCAGCGTCTGTTGGGGTGGAAACCGAAATACAATTTTGAACGCTTGTATCGCAGACAGGGGACAAAATCGTGAAAATTACGGATGTAAAGACCTATCTGGTCTGTGCAGATGAAGGCACCCACTCGACCCGTCCGAGGGGCCGAAACTGGCTTTTTGTGAAGGTGTTTACCGATGAGGGCGTCACCGGGGTGGGGGAAGGCGGTGGGTGGCCTGTTGTGGTGGAAAAAGCGGTTCAGGAATTAGCGTATTTTCTGGTGGGTGAAAACCCGTTTGATATTGAACGGTTGTGGCTGAAGCTCTACGATATTGCACACGGCCACGGCGTGACCGGGGTCGTTCGCGGGGGGGCGATCAGTGCCATCGATATGGCGCTGTGGGACATCAAAGGGAAGGCATTGGGCGTTCCGGTTTATGAAATGTTGGGGGGAAAGATTCGGGACCAGGTCCCTGTTTATGGCCACGCAAGCACCCCTGAGGCGGCTGAAGGGCTGATGGATCGAGGATACAAGGCGTTTAAATGCGGGCCCAAAGTTGAAATTATCAAAACCCTTCGGGAAGCGGTTGGATACGAGGTCGAGATCGGGGTGCATTGCCATGCCGAATTCACGCCTTCGGCTGCGATTCAACTGGGGCGTGCGTGTGAACCTTACCGGCCGATTTTTTTCGAAGACCCTGTGGTCCCGGAAAATATCGAAGCCTTTGCCAAGGTTGCAGAAAAAGTCAATATCCCTCTGGCAACAGGCGAGCGATTTGCCACCAAAATGGCGTTCTCAGAACTGCTTGCCCGAAATCTGGTGGATATTGTGCAACCCGAGACCACCCGGCTGGGCGGCATTACGGAATTGAAGAAGCTATCTGCGATGGCCGAAGGTCAGGCGGTGAAAGTGGCACCCCACGATGGTTCGGTGGGGCCGATTGTGGAAATGGCCAATGTGCACGTGATGGCCAGTATTCCCAACTGTTTTTATCTGGAGCACAAGGCGACCGATGTGCCCTGGCGATATGACGTGGCCCCCGGTGCAGTAGGGACTGGGTGTGGATATTGATGAGGCCGTTGCCGGCGAACATCCGATTAAAGCGCTGGATGCGTTCACCTATGGCTTCCGAACGCCCGAACAAATCCAGCAGTCAGAGGTGAGATAACGGAGGTTTCATGCCCCGAGGCCGTTGTCATTTTGCAATGCTCCACTTGCTGCATGAACGGCTGCGCGAAGCTCTGCCGGAGATGGCAGAACTGGCGGATCGATTTTTTCCTCATTTTGTCGCCGGTTCGGTGGCTCCCGATGCCTTGCGCATCCTGGGCAAAATGGGAAAGCTGCCCACCCATTTTTACGATGAAGAGGACCGGGACACCTGGGGGAAATCGGTGTCCGGGATGTTTGCATCACACCCAGATCTGGCCGATCCTGGTGCGCTGGAAGAGGTGGATCAGGTGTTGCTGATGGGATATCTTTCACATCTTACGGTGGATGAAGCGTTTCGAGATACGATTACGACCCAGGTACATGGTATTGACATCTGGCGTCCGATCATCCAAGGACTGTGGTCGTGGATGGATGAAATGCCGATTGGATATACCGACTTGATTCCGGCCATGGATGGGTTTGTGAGACAGGATCACATCGGGTTTATCGATTGTGGCGTGGTGAAGGCCTTTCTGGATCGGACAAGGCCCTGGGCTGAGCAGAGCGATCCCTGGCGGGTTGAAAAGGTCTTTTTGGGAATGATCGAAAGCGATCTGTCGGATGAAGAGGCAAAACGGGAAATGGAAGCACATCGGGCACTTGCCGCTCCCTTTCTGGAGCAGGAGCAGGAACCCCGCTTTGTGGAAGAGGCGATGCAAACCGGGTTGAAAGCCATTCGTGGCTTTTTCTCCGGGAGGTATTTGAGGGCAGATCCATAGGAGGGTGGATGACACTGGGGATGATGAGACCAAAAAGGGGCCCGGGAAGGGGCCCTATGGATTATCGACCCATTGCAGAGGCGCTCGCCGAAATCGGATATGAGGGCTATGTCTCGGTGGAGATCCACGATTTTAACCTGGACCCAGAGGCGACTGCCGGGCGCTGTCTGGAATATCTTCGGAGGGTTTTCAGGTAAACTCGAGCTTAAAAATGAAAGCGGTATCGCCCGTTAGACGGAGCACCTGACGGGCTTTTTGATGTGCCTGAACCTAATTTTCCCTACGTAGGGAAAATTAGGTTCT
>JAPUJS010000460.1 GCA_027296045.1 bacterium
GGTTCGGTTGCGATGGAAGGGGCCATTATGTCGGGGATTGGTGCTGCTGCTACCGGGGCATTGGTGGGGGCGCTCTCGGCATGGCAGACGGACTCGGATGTGAAGGAAGTCGCGTTATATGCGGCGATTGTGTTCGGAACACTCGGGTTTATATCGGGATTGATCCGGGGTGCTCAGTCTACGCGGGGCTCCAAAGAGTATGTGCTGGGGCCGGTGAAACCCGATGAAAAGGAAAAGTAAGACACGATGATATCAAGGTCGGTCTGTCTCAGTGAGGTGGACCGACCTTTCGTTGTTTTGGGAGTGTGTAAATGACGATTTTGACGTTTGAAGGCCATACACCTGATATCCATGAAAGTGTTTTCGTCGCCCCGGGTGCGGTATTGGTTGGACAGGTCATAGTTGAAGAGAAGGGAAGCATCTGGTTCAACGCGGTCCTTCGTGGAGACAACGAGCCGATTCGTGTGGGCAGAGAGTCGAATATTCAGGACGGGGCCGTGGTGCATACCGATCCGGGTTATCCCTGTACGGTGGGAGAGCATGTGACGGTGGGACACAATGCAATTTTGCATGGGTGCACGGTTGAAAAGGGCGTGACGGTTGGGATGGGAGCGACCATCTTGAATGGTGCACGGGTGGGCGAACATGCGCTGGTGGCGGCCAATGCCCTGGTGCTGGAAGGGACAGAAGTTCCGCCTCGAACGCTGGTTGCAGGGGTGCCGGCCAAACCCAGGCGGGAGTTGACGGATGAGGAGGTCGACCGGTTTTGGGGGGGGATTGAGGTGTATGTGCAGCGTCGTGCGGTTTATTTAACGGAACAGCAGGGGACGTAGAGATGGCAGGCGAGCGATTGAAAATGGGTGTGTCGGTGCCGGTGCGTTTGCTTCGCGTCGACATTTACCCCGTTTGAAGGAGCGGGAAGGGCGACGCGTCGATTGGTGAAGTGGAGGCTGCATGAAATGCTTTGGACAGGCCGGTGCCTGTCCTTTTTTATTGGATGTGATGTTATGGACAAGAATGGGGCAGATGATCCTGCTGCGGGATTAGAGAAGGGGATCCGGGAGTTTAATGCGGGAGATTTTTACGAGGCTCACGATACGTGGGAAGAAACGTGGCAGGGTGTGAGAGGGCCCGAGCGATTATTTTTTCAGGGGATGATTCAACTGGCGATTGGGTTTTATCATTTGACCTGTGAAAATTATCCCGGGGCAGAACATTTACTAACCCGGGGAATTGAGAAGCTGGGGGCTTATTTGCCGGATCACCGACAGGTGGATCTGGCAGATCTGGTTATCCGGTCGGCAGAGGCGCTGGAATGGGTGGTGGCGATTCGGGCGGAAAGGGGGGAGGGATATGAGGAAACGTTGATTCCTCAGATTCAGCGGGTAAAATAAATGTGGAGTGGCTGATTAAGCTTTCCCATTTTCATCGTAGCGCTCCGATCGAATATGTACCGTTTGGTATAGATTATGACGGTTTGAATATTGATCGAAGGTCGGAAATTGACTTTGCATAGGAAGTGTAGTATATTGCTCGAAGACACGGTCTGTCGCCGGGAAAAAGGATGTAGGTATGATCAAACGCTGGATGGTTCTGTGGAGCTTGTTTGTCCTTGTGGGGTGTGGGTCGTCGAATCCGGTGAATAATACGACACCCCCGGGGGAAACAGATACGCCGCTTGCGCCGACTACATTGATGGTGCTTCCTGTGGAAGATTTGCTGGCCTATTTGAGACAGATCGATCCGATGTTTCGGGATGGGGGGCCGATTCAGGTGATGAACCAGGAGTATGCGGGGGTGACGGTCGATGTGACACTGGATCTGGTTCCCAGGTATTGGGCACGGCAATTTACCCGTAATTTGCTTGCACGGATTGAAAGTTTGCAGGCTACTCTGCAGAGCATACGGCCGGAAAATCCCACGATTCGGCAGATTCATATTGAAGAATTAGAAGGTGCCTTTGTGGATTATCTCGATGGTGTGAATTATTTTGAGCAGAACATAGAAAACCTGACTGCGAATATAGTCGATGAGTTGAATCGGCGGATGGGGTCGGGCAATGTGCATTTGATTCGGCTGGAAATTTTTTTGAGCGATCTGGCAGGGGGGCCGGTGAACCTGGGCTCGGGAAGTGGGCAGGGGGCAGGGCCTTTGGGGGTGAATCAGATCTCGGGTACGTCTTTTGAAGGTGGATTGGGACTTTAACGCGGTCGAAGGGGGAGATGGCCCATCGACAGCAGCAGGTGAAGGTGCGGGAGTTGGAAGGTTAAGTAGCGAGATATCGACGGATCCTGGGGATGGAAGAATTGGGTTAGGAGTTCGATTGTGTGGTGAGATAGCCGAAGCGATTGCTTCGGTTTTTTTGTGCTATTAGCAGCAAGTGGAGGGGAGTGCTGGTTTAAATATTTGTTAAATCAATATGTTACGGTTGATTTTCTGTTGTTTGTGGCTTATCATAGAACCAACTCCCCCGGTTGCTGATATGCTCCATTTTTCACATTCAGAGGCCGGGGGTGTCGTGTTTCCGCCACAGCGTAATCGACGTTGATTTTTTATCTACTTGTTTTTTTGTGAGATAGATCATACGGACTTTCTGGCATAAAATTTGCGTTATTAAATCTAAAATATATAATCAATAAAACTTATAATTTGCCGATTCTAGTAATAGGGTTTTTGTCTGTCGGGCAGGAGATGCTTTGAGAAAGGGGACGTTATGCTGAGTCACCAGTATCAGATCGTTGGCACGGGAGAACGAGAGGAATCGCTGTTTTTCATGTTGGACTCCTTGCTTCGATCCCGGATTGAGACGGGGGAGGAAACCACCGACGACGAAGATGTGAACGTCTATCTGGCCGGGTTGCTGCATTCGTTTATGGACCAGAGTTTTGAGGTGCAAAACGGGGCGTTGATTACGCGCTACGAGTCTGAAGTTTTCGCCCAGACCGAAGCCTGCAGCGATTTGCGGTCTCAATATCGGATTTATCGGAGCAACGGGGATTATGCGTTGATGGCGACCGGTATGTTCGAACTGCTTCGGTCTGGCCGATTGGAAACAGACGAGGCGGAACTGGTTGCTCGAGGGCGCGCCTATTACCGGTATGCGTCGAATTTCCACGAGCGGTTTTCCAGGAAGGAAACGGGTGTATCGGTGGTGTTGGGAAAATTATCGGATCGATTTGAGGTGTATACCAAGGTGTTGTCGCACATGCGGGTGTCTTATTTCAATTTGTTAAAACGATTGTCGCAGGGCGAAATTTTTCACATTCAGCGGAAGGCGCAGGAAGGGCTTCAGTTTGAGTCGGTGCGGGAAGGGCGCGACTGTTTTCTGGATGCGTATTCGGATTGGATGAAGTCGGGTTCGGAACTGCATCGGGCCCGGGTGAACGCGATGGGGGAGGCGTTGATAAAGGTGGATCCGAAGTTCCGGTTTGAAGGGATTTGAGGGGCGGGATCACGAAGGGGATCGCAGAGGGCCGCAGAACCCATCCACACCACCCTGGTCCTTGCAAGTGCGGACGTGTCAAAAATAAGAAAAGGGCGAAGCAGATACATGCTTCGCCCTTTTTTTTAAAAAGGACGCAGGCATCTTAATCGTTTGCGAAGCTGGATGGGGTTGCCTACTACATCAGTCGTTTCCGTTTTGCCAGGTAGTTGAAAAGTGCGATATCGAAAGGCTCGGTGGTGTCGAGCAGGACATAGTCGATGAGGCTGTTGCGGCATTCCCGGCGGAAGCGGTCGATGAGGTTGTTCATATGGTTGCGGTAGTCGGGGGCAATGTGCCAGGGTTCGGTGGCGATGCCGGTGCCGGATTCCAGATCCACAAAGCGGGTTTCGCGGTCGAAGGCCAGGTCGCGTTCTCGGGGGTCCAGGATGTGGAAGACGATGACCTCGTGTTTGCGGTGGCGAAAGTGTTTGAGGCCCGAGAGCAGGGTGTCGGGGTCGTCGAGCAGATCGGAGAAGATGATGATGAGGCCGCGCCGTTTGATGCGTTCGGCCAGGTCGTGGAAGGCAACCGCCAGATCGGTGTCGGTGCCTTCTGGGGTGGTGGACTGGAGGGCGGTGAGCAGGGTGTGAAGGTGACTTTCGACGGAGCGAGGGGGCAAGTAGGTGCGGATGCGGTTGTCGAAGGAGACCAGGCTGACGGCGTCGCGCTGGCGGAGCATGAGGTGGGCCAGGGCGGCGGCGATGTAGGTGGTGTATTGAAACTTGGTCAGGTCGCCAGAGCCATAGGCCATGGAGGCGCTGATGTCGAGCAGCAGGTAGGCTTTGAGGTTGGTTTCTTCTTCGTATTGTTTGATGTAGAGGCGGTCGGTTTTGGCAAAGGCCTTCCAGTCCAGGTCGCGCAGGGGGTCGCCGGGCATGTAGGGGCGGTATTCGGAGAATTCGACCGAGAAGCCGTGGTAGGGGCTCTGGTGGAGGCCTGTGATGAAGCCTTCGACAATCAGGCGGGCGACCAGATCCAGACGCGTAAAGCGGGAGACGGATTCGGGTTTGAGATAGTCGGTGACGTTCATTGGGTTTCAGGCGCCCTAGGCGTCCATTAAGCGGTGGATGAGATCCACGGCTGTCACTCCTTCGGCTTCGGCATTAAAGCTGGTGACCAGGCGGTGGCGCAAAACAGGGACGGCGGCGAATCGGACGTCTTCGATTGCGGCTTGATAGCGGCCGTCGAGGATGGCGCGGGCTTTGGCGCTTAAGATGAGGCACTGGGAGGCGCGCGGGCCGGCACCCCAGGAGACCATATGGCTGATGTCCTCGGGGGCCTCGGAATGACCCGGACGGGTTTTGCGGACCAGGCCGACGGCATAGTCGTAGACGGCGTCGGGGACGGGCACTTTGCGGACGAGGCTCTGGAGGTTTAGGATTTGTTTGGCATTGAGCACGGGATTGACTTCGACGGTTTGCGTCCCGGTGGTGGCTTTGACGATTTCTTTTTCTTCGGCTTCGGAGGGATAATCGATCCAGAGGTTGAAGATGAAGCGGTCGAGCTGGGCTTCGGGGAGGGGATAGGTCCCTTCCTGTTCAATGGGATTTTGGGTGGCCAGCACAAAGAAGGGGGCTTCGAGGCAGAAGGTCTCGCCGCCTGCAGTGACTTCGTGTTCCTGCATGGCCTGGAGCAGGGCGGCCTGGGTTTTGGGGGGCGTGCGGTTGATTTCATCGGCCAGGAGGATGTTGGCAAAGAGGGGGCCTTTGACAAAGCGAAAGACCTTCTGGCCGGTGGTGTGGTCTTCTTCGAGGACCTCGGTACCGGTGATGTCGGAAGGCATGAGATCGGGCGTAAACTGGATGCGGCTGAAGGAAAGATTGAGGGCTTTTGCCAGGGTGCTGATCAGCAGGGTTTTGGCCAGGCCGGGGACGCCCACCAAAAGGCAGTGTCCGCCGCACAGAAGGGCAATGAGGAGCTGGTTGATAATGTCTTTTTGGCCGATGATGACTTTGGAGATTTCAGAGACAATTTGTTGATAGGCGTCTCGAAGCTGGTCTACGGCTTCCAGATCG
>JAPUJS010000461.1 GCA_027296045.1 bacterium
TACGCAGAAGCCCGGGGCCTTCTCCAGGCTGGTAATTCGCCCGTAGAAGTTGCTCGCAAGCTCGATCTCGGTACCGCCGAAGTCCACATGATTGTCCGGATGCTTGAAGAAAAGAAAGAAGATTCTACTTCGCCCGGGTAGATAAGGAGACCGAGAAATGAAACATGCCTGTTATATAATCGCACTTTGCTTGCTTGCAATCGGATGCGCCGAAGAATTACCCACCGGGATTAACCGTTCCGATATTGAAGGGGTCTGGAGCGGAGACTTCGGGGAGGTTACCCTGATGGGAAGAACGCTCACAGGACCCGTAGACTGGAAGTTTAGTCGCAAAGCGTTCGAAATCCTATTCATCGACCCCGGTGTAGACGGTGCCGAACGCATGACCGGCGATTGGAAATTTGACAACAGCAAAATGGTAGTTACCCTGCGTTCCTCCTTCCCGGCCGGAAACGATGTGGGCGCCGTCGACACGCTTGCTATTTCTATTCTCGATACCCGCATGTCCATTCGCACCTTGGGTGGAAGCAGCATCTTGCTTCGAAAAACCCGGTTGGCCCTCAAACCAACACCCGTCCCGTTCCGAAATCATCCGCTTGCACTTGCCTATTTGAACCGTCGTAAACCGACCTGAACTGTGTTTTCCCTGACCTACAATAGCCGCACCTGTACGGCCTACACACTCCTTCTCATTGTCCTGACCGGTCTGACCTTTGGCAACACGCCCGACCTCCTGCTGGACGCCGACGATCACGAGTACTTTGATACTGCTTCCAAAAGCCTTCAAAATCCTTCCCGGATCTTCTCCCCCGACCGGCATCCCACCACCATTGGCCGGCCGGTAATCGACCTGGTTTTCTTGCTCGATTATTTCTTTTTTGAAAAAAACCCCACACCCTACCATATCCAGGTAGTCGCCGCACACCTATTTGCCGCTCTACTCCTGGCCTGGACCTCTCAATGTTTGGGCGCAAATGCAACACAGGCCTTTCTAACAGGTCTTCTATTTTTGCTCAACGTCACCCATTTTCGAGGCGTACACTGGATCGCGAGCATCGGATATCCCCTATCCCTGATCTTTTCCCTATCCACACTGATTTGTCATCACACCTGGCAACAAACGCCCCGTCTACTCTTGCGAATTGGAACCCTTGTTTTCCTGTCCCTGGCCATTTGGACCCACCCTTCTGCGGCTTCCGTCCTTCTCTTTCTGGTCTATCTTAGCTGGCGCAAAAATTCCGCTCCGCTTCAAGTTGCGATCCAAACCTGGCCCCTCTTCGGCATCACTTTCTTTTGTGTAGGTCTGGTCTATCTCCTTTATCCCCAATCCACACAAGTACCCGCCGTGATGTCTTCTATGGATCCGTTTCGGATCCTGAAGATGCTTTTATGGTACCTCAGCCGCCTGCTCACTGCGGCAAACTGGCTTTTTGTTGACCTTCGGGATGACCCCAAAACCTGGGAGCTGGCCGTCGGTGTGCTGGTCCTTCTGGGACTCTTTTTTCTTTCTCGCTCCAAACAGCACCTCCTGTCTGCTTTTGCCCTCTGGACCGTTATAACCATCTTGCCCTTCATCAACACAGATCCCGGTTTTCGCTGGACGCCCGCAGGCCCCTCCCGCCACCTTTATTTTGCCTCTGCCGGATCTTCTTTCATCCTTGCTCGGGGCCTCCTGGAACTGTGCAACCGGGTGGGTGCCCTGTCGCGACAAACAGGGCAGGGTTTGTGCCTTGTTCTCACCCTGGCCCTGCTTGCATCCAGCATCTGGGCGTTGAAACGCACCGAAGCCATTTCTTATTACGCCTCTGGTCGGGGATACATCGCCCGATCAGACATGGAAACAGGCATTCTGCAATACGATCGGGCCATCCGACGAGATCCCCGTCTCACCCCTCCAGATACGTACGTTCGGATCGTGCTGGCCCTGTTTGGCAGAAACCGATCTCCGCAGTCTTATATTGAGACGGGTCAGCACCTTTATCCGGACCTTGCCGAACTCAAGCTTTTTCGGGGAATCTGGGAAAGCCAGCATGCCGATCCAGAAATTCAAAAAAGGGCAGAGCAACACATCCGGGAAACCTTTGAACAGGTAGAAAACCAGGACTATCTCAACCGAAACGCTGCAACAGCCTTTTACAACTTGGCCACCCACTATTACAGACAGGACGACGAGGTGAAAGCCTCGGCCCTGTATGTCCGGGCTCTTGAATTTCACCCCCGCTATCTTCTGGCACTGCTCTACCTGGGCAAATCTCAGCTAAACCTGAACAGATTCTCCGAAGCCCTCAAAGCCTTTGAGGGGGTCGTCAAGCTAGACCCCAACCATACCCATGCCATTGAAAACATCGGTTTCACCCGCTTCCAACAGGGCAATCTGTCCGAAGCCCAGGCCGCCTATGAACATGCTGTCCAGTTGGACCCCCAGAACCCCCAGACCCTGTTTAAGCTGGCCACCATTTTGAACGCTCAGCGCAAAATCGAGCCCGCCATCCGGGCATACCAGGCGACTTTGCAGGTAGAGCCCGATTTTATCGAGGCGCACCTCCGGCTGGCGCAAACCTACGAACGGGCGCGTCAGTTCCAGGCCGCTCTACAGGCTTATCGAGAAACGCTGAAACGGTCGCCCAATCATCCCGACGCCCAGACCGGCCTTCAACGCCTGACGCACCGGGGCATTCGCTGAAGACCCGGGCTTGCACAGACGCGCTGTTCCTGATTATGTTTTGAACATCTCTATCGCTTCAATCCCATTGGTGTTTCCCATGCAAATTCACGGCATTACATCTCCCCAGACCCTTCAGTTCACCTTCTCCTCCGAGTCTCAACGCAATGCCCTGCTCGGCCGCCTCACCCAGGGCCAAATCCTGGAGGCCACTGTGTTGAAAGAACTCTCCGACGGGCGCTTTGCCATCCGCTTTTTAGGTCACACCCTGGTCGCCGAATCTTACCTGGCCCTCTCACCCGGGGCCCGCGTCCAGGCCCGCGTCGAATCTCTGGGTCCCCCCTTGGTCCTCACCCTCACCGGCAAAACTGGATCGGAAGAAACCGTCCTCAGAGATGCCCTTCGCAGCCTGGCCCTGCCCGATGATGATCTCAACAGGTCTATCGTTCGCGGCCTGATCGCCCGGGGTCACACCGTCGATCGAAATCAGGTCCAGGCCCTCCGAGACCTCCTGGGCGGCCTTCAGGGTGCCCTCGACCTGGACAATGCCGAAGCCCTCGAAGCCGTCATTACCCGCGCCTTGTTCCTCCAGGATCAGGGCCTGCCCGTCACGCCCGACACACTTGCAGCCTATCTCACACACCTGCCCCCGGGCATTCTCGGCGGCCTCCTGGAAAGCCTGGTCGACCTCCTCCGATCCCTCCGCTCACCCGCCCTGCCCCAATCCGACAGGCTGGCCGACCGCATCCGCAAGGCCATTCCCGAACTCAACTCCCTCACGCCCGAAACCCTTCGCACCCTCCTGACCACCCTCGGTCCCGACCTGGAAGGTCGCCTGGCCTCCTGGCTTGCCGCAGGCAAAACCGGCCTGCCGGAAGGACTGGAAGACACCGTCAAACTCGCCCTGCTTAGACTCCAAAGCCAGCTCGAAGCCCTCGATTCAGACACGCTCCTGGAATCTCTTCGCTCCCGGATCCGGGAAACCCTGCAAATCTTCGACACGCTCCAGGCCACCAACCTGCCCACCCCCACACGCGAAGCGCTTCACTTCCAAATCCCCTGCTTTATTGGAGAGGAACAGACCACAGCAGACCTTCAAATCTTTTACCAACAAAAAGAAGGCAAACCGGAGATGGATCCCGAAAATCTCCACCTGACCCTCGCCCTCAACCTGAAAGCCCTTGGCCCCATTCGCCTGGACCTGTCTGTCATACACCAGCGTGCTTCGTGCCGGGTGTATGCCGACAATAAAGAAAAAGTCGCCTTTCTGCAGGGCGCTTCCCATGAACTCAAAGCCAGCCTGGAAAAATGCGGCTATACCGTCGGCGAAATCGCCTGCAGCGTGACCCATTCCGCTCCATCCGACCGCCCCCCGGAAGCGCCCCCGACCGTGGGCGTCGATTTCCGCGCCTAGCCCGATTTTTTCATGACCAAAAGAAAACCCCGAAAAACGTTACAAGCGTAACACATCGATCACTTGTAACGTTTTTCGGGGTTGAATAATGGGCTGCTGGCCCTTCGCTAAATTAGTCCAAATTCTTCCATTCAGATATCTCGATCTCTGTCCTGGATTAACTGGATCAAATACCGAATCGCCCTGTTCGTCTGATCCTGAGTTCTGTTGATGGCCTCCCAGAGTTCATCATGGCCTGCCTCCACAGCATCTAACCGTTCTGAAAGCCGGCGAATCTGATCGGCCTGGCCTCTCAGAACCGTAAGCATCTCCTGCTGGTTCATACCTTCAAGCCCTTCTCCACACACAACTCCGCCAATTCTTCCACAAGGTGCTCTAATTCATCGTTCAACTGCCGGGATTTTTCCATCCGGACTTTGGTGCGTTTTGAAAGCTCCCGGGAATGCTTCATCGAAGCCTCAAAGTCCTTTTCTGCCTGAACGAACACGGTCATCTCAATTCCTCCAGGAAATAAGTCGTTAATTGGGTAGTCCAGGAGAAGAATAACGAGATTCATGCAGCCTTTTTAAGCGGCTTTGCCCGATTTTTCTTCATCCTTTTGGCTGGGCGATGCTCTCGGGGGTTTGGCCATCCAGAAATGCATAGACGATGGAGTCCAGCGAAACCCGGGTGCCAGCAATCCAATAGCCTTCATCCCGAAACTCAATGTAAGCCTTGTTCATATTCTCGCCTCTCTGATCTGGATCGTCCACGAACACCGTGGAGCGTGAGCAATATACAACTACAGTAAATTTATGTAACTTCTGATGATATGCAAACGAAATAACCAGTAGAATACCATCAGACTGTTACACTGGCCGCACATGCTCCACCCTTGCCGTCGGAGGCGACAAAGGAGATTTTGTAGACCCGGCCGTTGCCCGGTTTGCCTTTGCCGCCTTGCCGCTCGGCTCGCACCTGTGCAGGGGTATCCGGTGCGAAAACCTTCATCCTGAAGCGTAACGCACCCTGAAATAGGCAAACAAAAAGGCTCAATCGGCCTGCCAATTCTTATGAGAATTGGCAGGCCGTTGAAGATATTTACGAAAATGGAAAAATGTTAACTATTATTTTACGACCATAGTCATAATTAATGATCATATATTTTGGAGGCCTTCATGAAAATTGTACTTATTGTTTTTATTTAATTTAAAAAATCATCCAATTTTCCCGACGCCAGGAAAATTGGATGATCGCGACCTCCTGCGTCAAGCGCCTGGCTCCGAAAGGTTTGACCAACCCCCGCCGCCTGCTCGGGGGCAGCAGGTTTTTGGCCCTGCAACCGTTGTACCCGGAGCACGGGGCTGGGGCCTTCCACAAGGCCAACTAGAAATTTCTGAAAATATCCGTTCCTACTTCCACACAACGAACACCATTGATTACATCTCTCCCAACAAAGCCGCCATCGTCCGCTTGAAATGGTTATCCCCGGAGCAAACGCACCGTGAGGCTCGTCCCTTCTGCCTCGTTCGGCACCACATCGATTTCCCACCGCGTGCCCGAGTCACCAGTGCGGCATAGGTCGTGCTCAACCCCGTGCCGCCCAATTTGCCGTGGGTATTGAACTTCTCAAAAAATGACGCCAGCCGATTGTCGGGAATAGGTGCCCCTCCGTTGTGAATCGACACAACCATGTGCTCACTTTCCCTGGTCAGTCCCACCCGCACCATACGCGCGGCCAAGTCGTCCAGATCGGAAACGTGTTCCACCGCATTTTTAATCAAATTGTGAAAAATGCCCAGCAGCAAATTGCCGTCTGCCTGAATCTGAATCCACTCGCCATTGTCTTCAAAAATAATCTCCACAGGAAATTCAAAAGACGCTTTCAGATCGTCAATCACCCGCTGGATAAACCCGCCCCCTTCGCTTCCAAGTCGATCCGCCGCCAGATTTTTCCATCAAACCGGTTCACACAATGAGCACCACTTTTAGAAACCGTCCAAACAACGCCGTCGAACCATCTCCAGGTATACACTAAAAAAAAAGTTTGACTTTCAATTTTTAACACCCTATTCATACCTCATAATAAGCAAATCCTTACTTCACGATTTCCCTCCCGGAGGATCAGTATGAATGCCAGAGAACGCTATTTCTGGGACCTCACCGGCTACCTGGTGGCCAAACATGTACTCTCACCCGATGAGGTCGCTCACACCAACGAAATCGTCGACCGATATTCCGACCGTGTCGTCGTTGGAGGATCTACCGCCCGCGACTCCAAATCCTTTGCCGGCACCGGCCGCCCGATGCTGCCGGGCATTCTCGAATTTCCCAAGCCCGACTGCGATCCTTTCCGCGCCATGCTCGCCCACCCGGCTGTTGTCTCCCGATTAAATGTGATGTGCGGCAAAGGCTTTCGCCTCGACCACGGCCCGATGTTCATTGTCAGCGTCAAGGGCACCGCCGGACACACCATGCACGGCAATGGAGATCCGCACCGCCCTCACGTGGCCTACCACCACCAAAACGGCACCCCCTACGTAGGCGGTGTCACCGTTGCCTGGCAACTCCACGACTGCAAAGAAAATCAGGGCGGCTTCGCCTGCGTGTCCGGCTCTCACAAATCCAACTTCCCCATGCCCAGAGGGATCCGAACCGGAGACGACGATATGGACCTCATCACCCAGCCCGTTGTCGAGGCAGGCGATGTGGTCTTCTTCATGGACAGCGCCCAATCCCACGGCGCCACCCCCTGGAAATTGGACACCACACGCCGCTCCATCCTCCTCAAATACGCCGGCCGCACCAGCTCCCGAAGTGGCCACTCCAGGGACGTGTCTCCACCCGAAGCCTATTGGGACAAAAATATCGTGGACGGAATGACCGAAGAGCAAAAAGCCATCATGTGGGGTCCCTACTCCAACCACCGCGGCGAGATCCCGATGCTCGATGTGGACGAGGGCGGCGCCGTTTACATCACAAATCAAGATGATACGGAAGGAAAAAGGTCGAAAAACAGTCGCAAAGTGGCCTAATTTCCAAACACTATTGTAAGGAAAACACCATGAACGCCGAAGAACGCTACCACTGGGACATCACCGGCTATCTGGTCGTGCGAAACGTGCTCTCGACCGACGAACTCAAAGCCGCCAACGATGCCCTCGACCACTATGCCGACCACATCCGGGCCGGCTCAAGGAGGCAACAAAATCCCGAACTGGAAGGAACCGGCAGGCTTGGATTGAGAGACTACAACGTCCTCCAGTTTGAAAAGCCCTACTGCGATCCTTTTCGCAATATGCTTGCCCACCCGGAAATCATTTCCCGCTTAAAAGTCATGTGCGGCAAAGGCTTTCGATTGGACCACGGTCCCCAGTTCATCGGTGGGGTCAACGGCACCCAGGGCGGCACCCAGCACGGCTCGGGAGATCCGCACAAACCCTGGGTGGGCTATCATCACCAAAACGGAAACATGTATGTCGGCGGCGTCACCGTCACCTGGAACCTGACAGATGCCGATCCCGGCGTTGGAGGATTCGGTTGTGTGGCCGGTTCCCATAAATCCAAATACCCGATGCCTTCCGATGTTCGCGACCAGACCAACCTGATGGGCTGTGTCAGTCAAATACCGATGAAAGGAGGAGACGTTCTCTTTTTTATGGACGGCGCACAAACCCACGGCACCATGCCCTGGAAAGCCGACCACATGCGTCGCACCATCCTTTTCAAATTTGCCGGACGAACCTCCGCCCGCACCGGCCCCGCTCAGCAACTTGCCCCGCCCGAAACGTACTGGGATAAGGAAATCGTAGATGGCATGACCGAAGCACAAAAAGCCGTCATGTGGGGCCCCTATTCCAATTATAGAAGCGACTTTCCGACCCTCACTGTGACCGAAAACGGTGCGGTTGAGGTCGAATCTTAAACCGTCGATACTGTTGGACCCAATTTAAAAATCCGTTTCCCACAATTCTTCCAGGAGAACAGTACCATGGACCCACTTCTCTACACCGTCTCAGAAGAAGACAAATACTACTTTGACCTCCGGGGCTATCTGGTTGTCGAAAACGCGATTTCTGAAACAGAAGTCAAAGAATGTAACGATGCCATCGATCATTATGAGGGGGAGATCAAAACCCGCGAAAACGGTCAACTCGCCCACGGTTCATCCACCCTCGAAGGCTCCGAAGGTCGCCGCGAACTCCACGGTATGCTCGGTTGGCCCGAACCCTATCGCGAACCCTTCCGCAAGCTTTTGGTCCACCCCACGGTTGTCTCCCGCCTGAACGAATTCTCCGGCAAGGGCTTCCGCCTCGACCACGGCCCTCTGCTCATTAATGCCCGAACTGGCACGGAAGGCCAGCGCCTCCACGGCGGCGGCGAACCCTTCAGCCCGTCCGTGTGGTATCACCAGCAAAACGGCCGTATCTTCTGCCGCGGCATCACCGTGGCCTGGCAACTCACCGATGTCAATCCGGGCGACGGCGGTTTTGCTTGCGTGCCCGGTTCCCATAAGGGCGCCGAACCCATACCCGAAGGCGTCCGCTCGATCGAAGACGACATGGGTCTGGTGGCCCAGCCTGCGATGAAGGCCGGCGACGTCCTCTTATTTGCCGAAACCATGACCCACGGTGCCCTGCCCTGGAAAGGCGAGGGAGAACGCCGGTCGGTCCTCTACAAATACACCTCTCGGGCCGCCGCACGGGCCGTTGGCAAACACTTTACGCCCGAAGAGCGCTACGGTGACTGGGTCAGTGAACTCACCCCCGAACAACACGCCGTCCTCTACGGCCCCGGTGTCCACCACGGCGGACGCCTCCCCATCCTCGACGCCGACGATGAAAAAACGTGGATTGTTAATCAAGAATAGGGCCCGGTAGAACAAGAAAGCCCCTCTTTTAACGTGATCCAGCACCCTGTATAAAATGCAGGGTGCTGGATCACAATCCTTATTGGGAAACCTGCTATGGACGCCAAAGAAACCTATTTCTGGGACCTCACCGGCTATCTCGTACTTCGAAATGTGCTCACCGCCGAAGAGGTCCAGGCCGCCAACGACGGCCTCGATTATCTCTCCGAACAAATGCAGAGTGACCGCGATGACCCCGAAGTCAACGCCTGGCGGGAACACGCCAGCCCCAGCATCACCGACGGGATCCTTGTCCGTTCCCGCAACAACTATCCCTATCTCCTCACCCTCACCGAACCGCACTGCGAGCCTTTTCGCCACATGATCGCTCACCCCCAGCTTGTCTCCCGATTAAACACCATGTGCGGCAAAGGCTTCCGGCTCGACCACGGCCCTCAATTCATCGGTGGAATCAATGGTACCCGGGGAGGTTCCCTCCACGGTGCAGGCGAACCCCACCGCCCCTATGTGGCCTACCACCACCAAAACGGCGTCGGCCACGTTGGCGGCGTTACCGTCACCTTTCAGCTAGGCGAATCTGCAGACGGCGACGGCGGTTTTGCCTGTGTGCCCGGCTCTCACAAATCCAAATATCCCATGCCGAAGGGCGTTCGCTCTCAGGAAAATGAAATGGATGTCGCCGCCGAACCCGCCCTGGGTCCCGGCGATGTGCTCTTTTTCATGGACGGCGCCCAGACCCACGGCACCCATCCCTGGAAAGCCGACCACCAGCGCCGATCCATTCTCATCAAATACGCCTCTCGCACTGCCACCCGTTCGGGAGCCTCCAAAGTGGTGGCAAACCCCGACACCTACTGGGATAAGGAAATCGTCGGTGGCATGCCTCCCGAACAACGCGCCGTGATGTTTGGGCCTTGTTCATCCCCGGGAAGCCAAGACGTTTATCTTGACGTAGACGATAGCGGCACGGTACGGATGGGTCGTTAACCCCGCTACCGATCCTCATGGAGGAATCCCCACATGGCCCACGGCACCTTCCCCTGGCAAAACGACCACGAACGCCGCTCCATCCTCTTCAAATACGCCGGTCGCACCTCGGCCCGCTCGGGCCCCGCCTCCGAACTCGCCCCACCCGAAACCTATTGGGACGACGCCACCATCGACGGCATGACCGAAGAAGAGAGAGCCGTCATGTGGAGCCCCTACTCCAACCACCGCGGGGGACTGCCTTTTCTGGATATTGATGAAGAGGGCTCCGTTCGAGTCGAGCAGCAGGAATAAGCCCAGAACCAAACAAAAAGGCTTATGCAATAAAGCGTAAGCCTTTTTGTTTATCTGAGAGATCGATTTAGAAAGTCTTTCAAGACGACCGAAATTTATACTCACGTGAGCAAGAAACAGTTGGGCAGGATTCAGAGCCCACTGGACACGCTGCCTTTGGATTTGGATAAGAGAGGAGGTGACAAAACCTGAAAGTGCATCTGAAGGTCAAATAGATGTACTAGTTCGTGCCAACAACCGGTTTCGCAGGTAATATCTTCACCAGGTCATACTATCATGCAACAAAGGACCTACCTATGGAGTGGTTCACACTACTTCCAAGAATGACATGGTAGTGTCTACCAGGTTCCAATACAAGTAGTTTTGCAAAATGCCGCTTTGTAGTGATCAAAAATTCAAAAGGGGGCAAAGACATTTACCCTCCAACTCCATCCGATTCCCCCACTACCACTCCTGATTTCAC
>JAPUJS010000462.1 GCA_027296045.1 bacterium
TGAAAGTTGGCGGAGGCAGGCGAAGGCGGTTCAGATCTCTACGTAGTGGGACACGATGGCCAATCCAGAACATTTCAGTAGGATCCAAAATGGCGTGACGGCCTGGAACACCTGGCGGGCCGAACGGCCTGAGGTGCGTCCTGATTTGAGCGGGGAGCATCTGCGATGCGCGGAGTTGAGAGGTATTGATTTGCACCGCGCGGATTTGCGGCGGGCGAATCTGATCGTGGCGGATTTGCGCGATGCGAATTTACAGGGTGCGGACCTGCGGGGGACCGTGCTGACCGGGGCTTCGTTGACGGGTGCGGATTTGCAGGGTGCGGATTTGAGTGGTGCGAATTTGAGCGGGGTGAATCTGCGGGATGCGAATTTGAAGGGTGCGAATTTGATTGGGGCGGATCTGGGCGCTGCGGATTTGCGGGGTGCGGATCTGACGTGGGCGATGATGCAGGGGGTGAACCTGCATAAGGCGATGGTGGATGGGACGGTGTTGGAGCGGGGGTGAGGCTGGATCGCAGAGGGCCACGGACCTCACCACACAACCCTGCCCACGCAGAGGGCCGCAGATCCACCCTGCTCAACTTCCCAAAGACTGGATCACGGAGGGGCACAGAGGAGCACGAAGGGCCACGGAACCCGGCCTGCCCAACAAAGGCTGGATCACGAAGGGGCACAGAGGAGCACGGAGGGCCACGAAACCCGGCCACCCGGCCACACACAAACCGGTGTGTATTCATGTGAATGCGCACCGGTTTTTTATTTTTTGATGAGGTCGGTGGGGACGGTGGAGTTCATCGGGTCAGGCTTTCCAGTTCTTTCAGGGTGAAGACGGATTGTAAGGTGCAGCCGATTTTTTGGAGGTTTTCGGTTCCGCCTTGCTGGCGGTCGATGATGCAGAGTGCGTGGGTGACGGTCAGGCCTTCGGTGCGCATTTCGGCGATGGATTCGCAGAGCTGGCCGGCTGTGGTGACGACGTCTTCGACGGCCACGGCGATTTCGCCTTTTTGGAATCCGCCTTCGATGAGGTTGCAGGTGCCGTAGGTTTTTCGGTTTTTGCGCACAAAAAGGCAGGGGGCGCTTAGTTTCAGGGCCAGGCCGGTGGCCAATGGGACGCCGCCCAGCTCCAGGCCGGCGAGGCGGTCGAAGCTGGGTGGGAGCAAGGTCTCCAGTTCATCCACGATGGCACCGAGCAACTCGGGGTCGCTTTCGATGCGGTATTTATCCCAGTAGAAGTCGCTGGTTTTTCCGGAGCGAAGGGTGAATTGGCCGGTGAGGTAGGCGGCGGATCGGATTTTTTTCGCAAGTTGGGTTCTATCCATGAAAATTTTTGATTCCGATGGGCCAGTTGGGGGAGTCGGTGCGGGTGGATGCCATATAGGTTTCGAATTTTTTAATGAGATCGGGGTGTTGATCGGCGATGTTGGTTGTTTCCCCGATGTCTTCGGCAAGATTATAGAGTTCCAGGGGTTCGTCCAGGAGGCGTTCTGTGGGGGGGCGGACGGCCTTCCAGTTTTGCCACCGTGCGGCCTGTTTGAATCCGCCCCCCGCGTGGCGTTCCCAGTAGAGAAAGCGGTCGGAGAGGTTCTGTTCTTCGCCCCGGAGGGTGGGCAGGATGCTGACGCCGTCGATGTTCTCGGGCGGGTCGACGCCCACGATGTCGGCAACGGTGGGCAGGAAGTCGGCGTAGTACCAGATTTGGTCGCTGACCTGGTTTGCCGGAATGTGGCCGGGCCAGTGGACGATCATGGGGGTGCGCATTCCGCCTTCATACATATCGCCCTTGGAGCCGCGGAGGGGGCCGCAGGAGTTGAAGGGTTTCCACCTGCGGGCGGCGCCGTGGTCGGAGCCGAAGAAGAGCAGGGTGTTGTCTTTGATACCGAGTTCCTGGAGGAGGCCGACAATTTGGCCGACGCCGTTGTCGATGCGGGTGACCATTGCGGCGTAGACTTTTTCGTTTTCTTCCCAGGGTTGGTCCTCCCAGGGACTGATGTCGGGGATTTCGTAACCGCCGTGGGGCAGGGTCCAGGGGAGATAGAGGAAGAAGGGGTCGTTTGCACTTCGGTAAATGAAATCGAGTGCGAAGTTGACAATGAGGTCGTGGGAATAGACGCTCTGTCGTCCATCTTTGTTTTGGGGGTAGTCGATTCTGGTTTCGTTGCGCCAGAGGGACTCGGGATAGTAGGTGTGGGCGTGGCGCTGGTTGAGGTAGCCGAACCAGTCGTCGAAGCCTTTGCGGGTGGGCACGCCGGTGGTATTGGGTTCGCCCAGGCCCCATTTGCCAGTGATGCCGGTGGTGTAGCCGACGGTTTTGAGGAGTTCGGCAACGGTGAAGTCTTCGGGTTCTAAGGGGACGCGATTTTGATCGCCAACTCCGCCGACGAGGCCGAAGTTGTCGCGCACCCGGGTGTTGCCCGAATGCTGGCCGGTCATCAGGACGGATCGGGACGGGGCGCAGATGGGAGATCCGGTATAACACTGGGTAAAGCGCATCGATTCTTGGGCGAGGCGGTCGAGATTGGGCGTGGGGATGACGGAGCCGCCGTAGCAGCCCAGATCGGCATAACCCAGGTCGTCGCAGATGATGAAGATGATGTTGGGGTTGGGCATTGGGTCTCCTTTGGCATCGGGCTTTGAAATGTTCTTGATTGCTGAGTATATATGCTAAAAGGCGCTTTGTCCAGTCGAATGGCTTGGGGTTATGGGGCGATGTGTTGGAGGCCCAGGTATCGGGTTTGGGGGAATCCGGCTTTTAAGTCGTCCCAGAATTGGTTCTTGAGGATGTCGGGGTAGGCAACTCGGTTGGCGATTTCGTTTTGGGAGAGAAATCGGGCTTCGGTCAGGAAGGTTTCGTTGGGTTCCAGATGGTCGAGGGAGAGGGTGCCGGTGAAGGAGGAACAGAGGATCCAGAATTTGCAGAAGTGATAGTCGGGTTCGACGAATTCCTGGATATAGATGATGCGGTCGGGTTGGACGGTCAGGCTGGTTTCTTCGTAGGTTTCGCGGCAGGCACATTCAAAGATGGATTCCTGGCCTTGGAGGCCGCCGCCGGGGGGGACCCAGAAGTCGGATTCTGGGGAGAATTGGTGGTGGACCATGAGGAGGGTGTTGTTTTGTAGGATGATGGCTCCGGCGCTGATGCCGTATCGCATAAGGGTGTCCTGGGGTGTTTTTTTGTGGATGGGTATTTTAGGTCATGACAGGGAAGGTTGGGGGGATGTTTCATGGAGGTGAGGTTTTTCGGGTTTTTTGCTTTTCCCTGCCTTCGGCGACCTACTTTTGGAACGACCCAAAAGTAGGCAAAAAGTCGCCACTGAGCGTGGGGCCTTGCCAAGGCACAGCGCAAAATTACGAAGGTGGACGTGGGAGCGCTTCTGCCCTACCAGTGAAGGTGGCGTTCAAAGCGTTGGTGTGAGACGGACAGTGCGCTGTGTGCAGCGAGTGCTTCTCCTTGTATGCTTTTGTTAAGGTGGGGTGATCTGATTTGGTTGGGGAGGTCGTGAGAGTCTGTTGTTTTTCTGCTTCACACCTGTTCAACGACCAGATAAAAGTCACCTTATTGTTCACTCCTTTATCGCCGGAAGCGCATTCCTCCCCTTTTGGAAAAGGGGAGACAGAGGGGATTTTGGGCGGGGTGGTGCGGTTTCGTGGTCCTTTCATGATCCCGGCTGTTATCCCCAGATGCCTGTTGCTGTCGGTTGAGGCGGAAAGAGGATGTCCAGAAGCCGGATAACTTTCTGAGGTGGTTTTTGCTTCAAACGAGGCACGATTTGAGCGACGGATTGGAGGCCCAGGAGGAGGTGGCAGAAGAGGTCCTGGGGGAGGTCGAGGTCGCGTTGGGGGCCGTTTTGGAGGTTCAGGGTTGCGGTTTGATTGTTGACGTGGAAGCGGATGTTGCATTCGGGGGCGGGATGGATAGCGTTTTGGAGGCGGGTTTGGAATTCGGGCAAGAGGGTGTCGATGAGGGTTTGGAGGTTGAGGATTTGCAGCATGTTTCCGGATTCGGTGGTTTGCCAGAGGGTGGCAATGAAGCCGAGGGAATAGTCTCGATAGATGGGGTGCAGGGCAGGATCGAGGGGGAGGCGGGCGCTGACGGTGGTGGCGCCGTAGCGGTGGGCTTCGAGCAGGGTGTGGCGGAGGAGGTGGCCGTAGGGGG
>JAPUJS010000463.1 GCA_027296045.1 bacterium
AAGCGGTGGTCCCCCCACACGTTCCAACCCAACGAAGCCCTTCAGAAAAGCGACCTGCCCCGTGTCCGGGACATGGTAGAAGGCCTCGTGGAACTCGGAGGGAAAGCCGAACGTGTGAAAGCAGTATATTACTGAACACTCCATCGACAAGAGTCCCTTCCTGGCGCGAGGGCTTTGTTGGAGAGAGGCTGGTTTAGCACCGCATGAGCTGAATGATTCCCGAAAGCAACGGACAGTAAGAATTGATCAGGGGTGGGCAACCGGTGCACTGCGTCAATCCGGAGGTCTTCAAAAAAAATGAGTGAACGCTTGAAGGACAAAATCGCGATCGTGACAGGGGCGGGTTCTTCGGGTCCCGGATGGGGCAATGGCAAGGCCACCGCAGTACTCTTCGCACGAGAGGGCGCGAAGGTATTCGCTGTTGATATCCATCTTGCAGCGGCCGAGGAGACCCGGGCCATGATCGACAAAGAAGATGGCGACTGTACCGTCATCCAGACAGATGTGTCTCGTGCCGACCAGGTCGAAGCCATGGTCGAACGCTGCCTCGACACGTATGGTCGCATCGACATCCTCCACAACAACGTCGGCATCCTGGAGGTGGGTGGACCCGTAGAGGCCAGTGAGGAAAGCTGGGATCGGGTCTTCGAGGTCAATCTCAAGAGCATGTTCCTCACCTGCAAATCGGTCCTGCCACACATGGAACAGCAAGGGGGTGGGGCGATCGTCAACATCTCGTCGATTGCCGGCATCCGCTACCTCGGAGTTCCGTATATTTCCTACAGCACGACCAAGGCAGCCATCATCCAATTTACCCAGAGCATTGCACTGCAATACGCCGAGAAAAACATTCGTGCCAATGCAATTCTACCGGGCCTGATGAACACGCCGATGATCGTTGAACCGCTCAAGGATGCCTACGGGAGCGGCGACGTGGAGAAAATGATCGAAGTCCGGAATAACCAGTGTCCCATGAAGAAAATGGGCGATGCGTGGGATGTGGCCTATGCCGCCCTGTTTCTGGCCTCTGACGAAGCCAAATACATCACCGGCACGCAGCTGGTCGTAGACGGAGGACTGACCTGCAAAGTGGACTAGCAGAAATGAGGCCGACTCGGCTGCATCTCCCTGCACAGTCTATCCACCGATATCCGCATCGTGAAGATCAGCGTAAACCATGAACATCGCTAAACTCCTGTCTAAATCTGCTCGGACCTTTCCGGAAAACCTGGCGATCGCTCAGGGGTCCAGGCAATTGACGTATGCCCGGTTCGATGCCCGCGCCAACCAGCTGGCCAACGCGCTATACAGACTCGGCATCCGGCCAGGGGACAACGTAGCTGTGCTCATGTACAACTGTCCGGAAATGCTGGAATCCATGTTCGCCTGCTTCAAATCCGGCTGTGGCGCTGTGCCCATTAACTTCCGGCTCCATCCCAGAGAGTTCGCCTTTATTATCGATCATTCCGAATCCAGGGCCGTCATTGTCTCGCCTGAATTCAACGGGGCCATCGCCGATATCCGGGACCAGATCCCGCATGCCCGCCATCTGATCACGACCACGATCACGTCCTGGAGGGGACGCCCGAGCAAATGGCTCGCCTCGGATCGGCGGGCATCCCGCGCACCGACGTCGAGATCAGAATCTTCGACCCGGACGACAACGAACTTCCACACGGCCAGCTGGGTGAAATTGTGACCCGTTCGGACCTCGTTATGAAAGGCTACTGGCGCAATCCCGAAGCTACGGCCGAGACCCTGAGGAACGGGTGGCTGCACACCGGAGACATCGGCTATATGGACGAAAAAGGCTACCTCTTCATTATGGACCGGTCAAAGGACCTGATCATAAGCGGTGGAGAAAACATCTATCCGCGCGAAATCGAGGAGGTCATCATCCAACATCCGGCCGTCCGCGAGGTGGCCGTTGTAGGCGCTCCGGACCCTCAATGGGGCGAGGCGATCAAAGCCATTGTATCCACCGTTCCTGGAGAAACGGTCACCGAAGAGGAACTGATCGATTTCTGCAAGGACCACATCGCCAGTTTCAAAAAACCCAAATCCGTCGATTTTGTGGATGAATTGCCCAAGAACAACTATGGAAAAATACTGAAGCGGGAGTTACGGGCGGAGTACTGGAAAGGAAGAGAACGCAAAGTCATCTAAGCGGACAGTAGGAATTTTTCGGAGCTCCCAATGAACAAAAAACGCAAGCTCGGAAGAGGCGTCGCCGTGGTCGGTGCCGGCATGTCGAAATTCGACATGTTCGACAACAGAGACTCCAAGGACCTGTTTATCGAGGCCTTCAACCAGATGCTTGCCTCGGTGGACAAGGGCGTGGACCCCAGGAACATAGACGCCCTGTACCTGGGCAATTTCACCAATGATTTTTTCGTGCAGCAGTCTCATTGGAGCGCCATCATCTCAGACGCAATCGGTCTGGTTCCCAGGCCGGCGACCCGGACAGAAGGGGCCTGCGCTTCGAGCGGCCTTGCCTTTCGGGAGGGCGTGTTCGCCATTGCATCGGGCTTTTACGACATCGTCCTGGTCGGCGGTGTCGAAGACATGTCAAAGCGTTCCACCCGGGAAGTGGCAGAAGGCCTTGCCCTGGCAGCCATTCCCTACGAGCGCAAATCGGGATTTACATTCCCGGGGGTGTTCGGCGCCATCGCAACCGCATATTTCGAGAAATACGGCGCCTGCCGCAAACACCTCATGAATGTGACCATAAAAAGCCACAACAACGCGCCCCTGAACCCGAAAGCTCAGTACAAATCCTCCATCCGCGAGATCATGGACGCCAAAATCGAGCGCATCAGAACCAGGGGTGACTCCATCCCGGAGTGGTCGGACGAGATAGACTTTCTCAGCGACCCCGGGGCCAACCCTGCCATCGCCTGGCCCCTGCACCTCTTCGACTGCTGTCCCATCAGCGACGGGGCCGGCTGTCTCCTGCTGGTCGGAGAGGAAATGGCCAGAAGCTTTACGGACGATCCACTCTACGTCGTCGGGCTCGGACAGGGCAGCGGCAGAGGGCTTCACGCCGCCGAAGACCTCACCACCTTCGAGGCCACCCGTTCCGCAGCCCGGGAAGCCTATCGCATGGCAGACCTCGGCCCCGAGGATATCCAGGTTGCCGAAGTCCACGACTGTTTCTCCATCGCGGAACTGATCCACATCGAGGATCTCGGCTTTTTCAAACCCGGTGAAGGCTACAAAGCCGTAGAGGAAGGCCTGACCCGGCTAGACGGTCCCAGGCCGATCAATACTTCCGGAGGCCTGAAGTGTAAAGGACATCCGGTGGGGGCGACCGGCGCGGCTCAACTGATCGAAATATGGGAACAACTGAGAAACAAGGCCGGAAAAAGGCAGGTTCAGGGCGGGAATCTGCGAATCGGGGCGGCCCACAACCTGGGTGGCACCGGGGGCACCTGCACCTTTACCATTCTGGAAAGAAGGTAGCACTGTGACACAAACACCGATCAACGACACCGGATTCGAGCACTTTCTCGGCCAGGGAAAACTCATGGGATCTAGGTGCAAAGCGTGCGGAACCCTTTTCGTACCGCCGCGTTCTCTATGCCCGGAGTGCTACAGCACAAATATGGAATGGGAAGAGATGAAGGGAACGGGCACCCTCGCCGCCTTTACCTGTATTTCCATAGGACCTTCTTTTATGGCCGAAGAAGGCTACGACCGGGCAAATCCCTACTGCACAGGGGTTGTAGAACTGGAGGAAAAGGCCCGGGTCGTGGGACGAATCGAAGGCGTGGATACCCGGAATCCCGACCAGATCAAAGTCGGCACCCCCTTGACCGTGAAATTCCTGCATCGGGGCAGCAGCGACCACCCCAAGACCTTTCTGGCCTTTGAGCCGCTGTCGAAATAGGCCCTCATCTCATCCTCAACGCACGGTAGGATGCCCATGAAAAAGGTAGGGCTGTTTTGTGTGATCGCGTTATTCTGGGGCTGTTCCACAGCCAAAATAACGACAGCACCCGAAACGGGTGGCGGCATCAAACCATTGGATCATTTCGGCCTGTTGATCCACTTGTTATCTCCGGCTACGCCTCAGGCCAGGGCCCGGGATATTTTAAACCAGATCGCAGAATCCGGAGATACCCGTTTTGTAGCCGGATTAATCGACCTGTTGCGTTATCATCTGGCTTTAAACCGGGAAATCGGCCGGGTTTTGAACCGGTTAACAGGTCAGGATCTGCCTCCGAACTGGGAAAACTGGGTCGAATGGGCCGGCAAGCACCCCGAAATGAAAAGCTTTAGTGACTATCCAGCCTGGAAATCCAGTCTCTTTGAGGAGATTGACCACGGGTTTCTCCGCTTTGTACATGCAGATATGAAAATAGCCCCGGGCTCTCGGGTAGAAGAAATCGTATGGGGCGGGGTTCGTGTCGAGGGGATTCCGGCCCTGGATAATCCTCGCATAGTCGATCCCGCCCAGGCCGATTACCTGATTCCCGATGAACGTGTCTTCGGGGTGAGCATCAACGGTGATACCCGAGCCTATCCGGCGCGTTTTTTAGACTGGCATGAAATGTTCAACGATGTCATAGGCGGGCAACCCGTCTCCCTGGCCTACTGAACGCTCTGTGGTGCAGGGGTCCTGTACAAAACCACCGTCGAAAAAAGCCGCTTGCCCCAAGGGTATTCATTCAGTGGGGGCCGCGGCCCCTACCCCAAACCAAACGGATACCTGACTTTTGGTTCGTCGGGCTTCCTGTATCGGAGCAACAAATTGATGTATGACCGCCACACCGATACATTGTGGCACCAGTTGTGGGGCACACCTGCTTTTGGTCCCCTGGTGGGTAGCGGCATTCAACTGGAGCGTTTACCGGTCACCTTAACCACCTGGAAGGCCTGGCAGTCCCAACATCCCAACACCAGGGTCATGGACTTTGAAACCGGCTTTGTCCGAGATTATAGCGTGGGCGCGGTCTATCGCGAGTATTTCAGCAGCCCGAATACCATGTTTCCGGTCTGGCAACGCAAAGATCTGTTGCCGACAAAAAGTTGGGTCTTTACCCAGCTTATTGAGGGGCATCCCAAAGCCTATCCTCTAACTGTGCTCGAAGAGAAACAGGTGGTCAACGATCGTTTGGCCAGCCAGAATCTGGTGGTGATCTACGATACGGGCGGACATGGAGCGAGGGCTTACGAGCGGGGGAAACACATCTTTAGCCCCGCTGAGATCTCTACAGTGATTTTAGACAAAACCGGGCACAGGTGGAAAATTGTTGAAAATGCCCTGATCGGTCCGGGCGGCGAAAGACTTGCTCGACTGCCGGGACATATGGCCTATTGGTTTGGATGGTTCAGCTTTTACCCCAGAACAGAGATATATGGCATCAGATCACATCAGAACAAGGGAAACTATGAGGATAGAAGTGGGCAATAGAATCAGTGACCACCACCCGTATCCATCTCCGTTCGACGTTCAAAGAGGCGGTTAAAGGGGATGATGGCCTCCCTTGTTCACCTGCCCATTGGAGACCGACCTCTGAATCCTGCCCCAAAACCCGCAACCTCTTCCGCCTGAACAGAAGAAAACCGACAAGCAGAGAGGAAAACTGATGGCCACCATACCCACACGTAGACTGGGACCCACAGACGTATTCCTGACCCGAATGGGATTTGGAGGAGCTCCGCTGGGCGACCTGTTTGAAGCCATCAGCGAAGTCCAGGCACAGGAAACCCTGCAAACCGCCTGGGACGCTGGCATCCGCTACTTCGACACCGCCCCCTTTTACGGCTACGGCAAGAGCGAGCACCGGATTGGGCACTTTCTTCGCCAGCAGCCCCGCAGTGAATTTGCCATCTCTACTAAGGTCGGCCGCGTCTTCAAAGCCACGCGCGACCTGGATACATTTGATCAAGAAATGTGGACCGACGGCCTGCCCTTCGAGCATTACTTCGACTATAGCTACGATGGCATCATGCGCTCCTATGAAGACAGCCTTCAGCGCCTGGGCTTGCACGCCGTTGACCTCCTGCTCATCCACGACCTGGATTATTTTTTTCACACCACCGAAGACATGGTCACCGCCTCCCTCTCCCAGCTCTACACCAGCGGCTGGCGGGCCCTGGATGAGCTCCGCGCCAGTGGACAGATCGGCGGTATCGGCGCCGGTCTCAACATGCTCGGCCTGGTTCCCCGCTTCCTGGATATGGTCGACCTGGACTTCTTCATTATCGCCATGCCCTACACCCTGCTGAGCCAGGACGTTCTGGACAACGAATTTCCCAAATGTGCCGAACACGGTGTTGAAATTGTCATTGGCTCGGTCTTCGCCTCCGGCATTCTGGCCACCGGCCCACAGGAAGGGGCCCTGTATGCTTATGAACCGGCCTCCCCCGAGATCCTGGAAAAAACCAGACAGATTGAAGCCGTCTGCAAGCGCCATGAAGTACCCCTTCCCGCGGCGGCCATCCAATTCCCCCTGGCGCATCCCTGTGTTGCGGCCATTATCCCGGGCGCCCACAAGCCCGAGTTCATCCAATCAAACAGCCAGCACTTCCAGCACCCCATCCCGGCAGATCTCTGGGCCGAGTTAAAAACCGAGGGCCTACTGCGGGAAGATGCACCGACCCCTTGAGCATTCGAGTGCGCCTCCGTTCTGCCTTGCACGGGACTTGACGCCCACCTGATACTTTTTTAAAATCACTGTATCGTGTAATATCCAAACGTACTCGTAGGAGCCAGCTCTGGTGGCGAAGCATCGCCGACGGGAGTCGGCTCCTAACCCATCACGACAGGTTGAACAAAATGGGTATGAGAAAAGGAAGTCTGACATGAAGCCCTGTCTCGCGTTGTGTCTTATTGGGGTGATCCTCGTGATCCTTCCGGTGAGCAGTATCGCACAACTCAGGTTCTACAAAGCACCCGTTGTACCCCGGTTGAGCACGCTGGGAGACAACGCAGTCGCCTGGATAGACTACAACAACGACGGCTTGCTGGACCTTTATGTGGCTGGCGTTCCCGATGGGGATGGAGGCCACCTCTTCAGGCAGACCGGTCGGGGCAGCTTTGTGGAAGTGACTGCCCAGGTCAATTTAGAGGCCGTGCCGGGGAATGGCGCGGCGGTGGGCGATTACAACAACGACGGAAATGTGGATCTGTATATCACCGGCGGTGCGTCTGAAAACACACTGTGCCGAAATGATGGAGGCGGTGGCTTTATAGATGAGACGCTGAATGCCGGGGTCGGGGTGTCCGGGCCTGGCCTTTCCCGTTCTTCTGCTTCGTTTGTAGACATCGACAATGACGGCGATCTGGATCTGTTTGTGGGAAATATCGAGGGACGGGATTTTTTGTTTCGGAACAATGGCGATGCGACATTTACAGAGACTGCAACTCAAGCGGGCATTTCAGAATCCAGGCGCACCCTTCACCACATGTTCGGAGATATTGACAACGATGGGTGGATGGACCTCTATGTGGGCAACAATTTCGGTTACTATCCGCGGCACCGTTACCTTGATCCGGGGTTCCAGCAGGTGCCCGATGCACTGTATCGCAACAACGGCAACAACACATTCACCAATATCATCGAGCAGGCCGGGATCAGCCACCTGGGCCGTGCCGCAGGGGTTCTGCTATGGGACTACAATGGGGATGGCTGGCTGGATATTTACTTAGCGACAAATGGATTCATCCGCCAGCCCGATGCCCTGTATCGCAACAACGGAGACAAGACGTTTACCGAGGTGGGCACAACAGCCGGCCTCAGACGAGAGACGTATTCGTCGAATGTAACAGCAGGTGACTATGACAACGATGGGTGGCTGGATTTATTTGTGTCCACCGGCAGATCCAATCTCCTGTACCGAAATAACGGAGATGGCACATTTACGGAAAGTGCATCCGAGGCAAGGCTCTCGGACGAAGACGTCACTTCCCAAGCCAACTCCGGCGATTATAACAACGACGGGTTTCTGGACCTATTTCTCAGCAATGGGAACGGAACATCGGATGCCCTGTATCGAAATGTGGGCAATACCAACCACTGGCTGGCGGTGGATCTGGTGGGCAAAACAAGCAATCGAAGTGCAATCGGTGCGCGTATCCAGGTCCGGGCAGGCAATCTGTCAATAGTTCGAGAGGTAAATGGCGGCACCGGATATGGAGGCGAGGCCCGTCTGACACAATTCGGTTTGGGATCGTTCCCCCAGGCCGATGAGATTGAGATACGCTGGCCCTCCGGGCAGGTGAACAAGTTACAGAATGTACCTGCCGACCAGCAGATCCGCGTGATAGAAGGGCAAGGAACCTATCATGTCATTCAGCCGACAACGTTGTCGCACCGACTGCCGGGCACGGTGGAGGTCGGGCAACCGTTTGATGCCAGCAGCCTGGTGGTGAAGGTCGCCCTGTTCGACGCGGAAGCAACGGTTACGGGGGTGCGTCTCCAGGGCTTGAGCGATTCGGATCTTCCGCTTGCAGATCGAGGGGATGGGACCTATGGCGTGGAGGGTGGGCATTTGACGCCCATGGGTTCGGAGGGGTTGCGCGTGCTAAAGGTGCTGATTGAACAGGCGACGTCTGTAGGACCTTACCGAACGGCGTTATTCATTACCTTGAGGGTGGTCGAACCGGAGCGCCCGGTTTCAGTCCCGGCCGCTCCGTCAGGTTTTGCGGATTTCGACGGGGATGGGACGGTGGCATTTGCCGATTTTCTGGCATTTGCCCAGGCCTTCGGGTCCAGCGATGCTCGATTCGACCTGGACGGGGACGGAACAGTGAATTTCCCAGATTTCCTGGCCTTTGCGCGGGTGTTCGGCGCGGCAGATTCGTCGCCTGCACCGGAACCGGAACCAGCCCCCGTGCTTCCTTCAACGCAGACACGGGTCGTGATCACCCCGGGCAACACCCGACACACCATGCACCTTGTTCCCGAAGGCGAGTTTACGATGGGAAGTGGTCCCGGGAGGCACACGGTATCCTTAGACGCATACGACATCGATCAGTTCGAGGTCACCATCGACCAGTTTGTGGCCTTCCTCAACAGCATCGGAAGAAATATTCTCCCCGAAAGCGGGGATTTGACTCCGATGGTGAGTGTCGGACCAAACTCCCGAATTCGCTATCCAAATAGGTTCGAACCGACCTCACCGGAAGTTGGCGAACAGGTGGTGCCTGTGACCTGGTACGGAGCGGATGCCTACTGCAAGTGGATGGACGGGCGGTTGCCCACAGAGGCGGAATGGGAGAAGGCGGCACGCGGGGCGGATGGACAGACCGGGGGTGCGAGTCCCTACGATGTGCGCAACCTGATCGGGAGCGGAGAGTGGGTCGCAGACTGGTTTTTGCCAGGGTATTATAGCGTGAGCCCGAAAGACAATCCCCGAGGACCCACACTTGGCACCTTCCGTACGGTTCGGGGAAACAACAATGCCACCAACCGGAGCAGCGCCCTTCCCACGGCACGCCGCCAGTTTCGGTGTGTACAGGATCCCTGAACCACGTCTTCAACCTTATCCTCTGCGGTCGCTCCAAATGTTGTGCGAATCGACCGGCTCTTCTGTCTGAACCCTTCCACCCTCATCCACGCCGAGCATTGGCAACTCTTCGTGATAGTTTGCATAGGGCCCCCACATCACTGCCAGCGCTTCTGGCGTCATGCCCTCGATAATCGCTTCGTCCCAATATATCTCAGGAGGTGCCACTTCCTCTGCGGGACCTTGCCGGGTGGCCGTTCGACCCGTGTATTTATACAGGATGGACCGCCGTTGATGGGAAGCCTGCCAGGGCAACGTGCCATGGGTTTGGGCACCGTCCATAAAAAAGAGCACGTCTCCGGCTTTCATTGCAGGCTGAACCATGAGGTCCATGTCGCTTTTGAAGTATTTGACATCTTCAGGCATGAAATATTTGGATTTATGGGATCCCGGCACCGCAACAAATCCCCCGTCCCCCTCATTCACATCTGCCAGTTGCCAGGTCACCGTAACCCCTCCACAGTACATCTGCCCGTTTTGATTGGTATAAGCCACATAGGGCTTGTGTCGGTCGCCCGAACCATGGAGTCGAAGGCCTTCTACCCCCTTCACATGCCCGATCAATTCAGGCCCGTGATCCAGGCGAAACCCCATGCCGCACATCTCATTGAGCCGCTTCACAATCTGAGGATGCACCAGCATCTCTCGGAACGGCTCGGAATAGGGTTCGGGCATTTCCAGAAAATAGGGGTGCTTATTGCTGGTCCGAACCACTGTGTTTTCGTGGATATTCGGCTGCCCGGGCTGATCCTCGGTCCCTTCCCTCTTGAGAATCTCCTGGGTATAGTAATCAATGGATTCGTTTGCGACTTTGACTTCGTCGGCGGTGAGCACATTTGGAACAACCAGGTGCCCGGTAAGATCCCAAAAATAGCGTTCCTTTGCGTCCATAAAGCGGTGTCCTCTTTGTTTTCGCTTCCGTTATAATGCTTCCTTCTGCGCCTCCAACCCGTTTTGCCCGGGGGTGGATTTTTTTGGAAAATCTGATCTCAAATCTACACAATCCTTTGCCATCCAGCAACCAGATTGACACCCCCCCGAAAAGTCTCTGGGCCCAGGAAAGCTTATCCTTCGAGATTCCCCTTGGAGAATACAAAAGAGGGTGATATTTTCCCTCAAACCTTACGGAGACAGAGATGCACATCGATCGAGACAGGTTTCTGGAAGAAGGCTACCTCATTGTACGCAACGTCGTTTCACTCGAAGCGTTGGACGGCCTGCGCAAAGCCTATGAAATCCTGGTCGAACATCAGAAACAGACCTGGGCCCAGGAAAGAAACCCGGGGGATCCTCCCGGGGGCGTTTGGGAAACATCCAGACAGCCACGCCTGCACCTCCACCGGCCTCCCCTTGCCCACCAGATCGACAAACAATCTGGCCCTGCCATAGAGATCTGGCTCCACGAAAACATGCAGGGCGTCAGCAGTCAGCTTCTTGGCGTCAAAGACGCGGCTGTCACCGAAATGATGATGATGTGCAGTCCCCAGAGCGACCACGGGCCTGCGCAGTGGCACCGCGACATGTATCCCCCCTACGCTGGACCTCTGCAGGGTTACATCGAAGACATCCTCGAATCCGGTCCCCGGTATGTGCAGTGGAACCTGTCCCTCTACGACGATGACGTGCTCTGGGTTGTGCCTGGCAGTCACGTCCGTGTCAACACCCCGGAAGAAGATGCCCGAATTCTGGAAGACCCTGGTGTTCCCCTTCCTGGTAGCGTCCAGACCCACCTGAACGCCGGAGACGGCGTGGTCTACATTCTCCCCATCCTGCACTGGGGAAGCAACTACAGCACCCGGCTCAGGCGCTGTATCCACGGCGGCTTTTCTGAGTATGCCATATACCAAGAACAAGGCTATATCCAACACCTATCTCCTGATGCCCAATCCACTTTCGCTCGCTGGATCCGCCACAGCGAGGAGATGCAGGATCACACCGAAATCGTTCTCCGTGCTGCCCTTGAAAAGAACGGGGCCGGCTACTACACCGCACTCGAAAACCTGCATCCGGGCCGGGGCGAAAAGGGCAAACTGCTTTCTACGGTCTTTCTCAGCAAGACCGTCCAGCGGATTTACAACCTCAAACGTCCGGATTTCGACCGTCTGCCTGCAAAGGTTCAGGGTGAAGCGATTCGGCCCCATCCCATGACGCTCGATTGGGGTAGACCTTTTGCCGAGCGGTTCACACCCGGCGAAGCCCGCAGTCTGCTGGACCGGTTTGAGCCGATCGACACCAGCCTACAGTCAGACCAGGAGCAATTTGCCCCCGGCTTCCAGGGCGCCAACTCCCCCTACTTTTTCAATGAAATGCCGACCGATATAGACCTCGACCGCTTTATTGCAAGCTGGGAAACCTGAATCGAAGTCCGATTCAGCGTCCAGTACAAGCACTCTGCAAGAACGCCACAACCAAAACCTGTGCCGATACCTTCTGGATGAACCCCTTCTGACTATATACAATACGAAGGTCAGGTGCTGACAGCGGGGAAACTGTGGCCCTATCCTGGAATAAATCCGTTCCTTCAACCGAAGCACCAGACCAGGGCCTCCAGTCGCCGATCACCTTCTGGTCGCTCACCCTTGGCACCTTCCTGACCGTGATGGCAACCCTTGCCGGTTCTTATGCCAGATATGTGCTTCATACCACTCGGCTCGATCAAAACCACCTCTCTGTAGCCGCTGTATTTCCCCTGCTCCTCATTGCCCTCTTTCTTGTTCGCCCGCTCAAACTCAGTCGAGGTGAACTCGTCGTCATCTTCATCATGCCCCTTATCGGGTCTACGATGCCGACCTATTTTATCGGCAAGATGATGGCCTACATCGCCGTCCCGCATTATGGTGCAACCCCGGAAAATCAATGGGCAATCTACTACGGCAATCTGCCCGCCTGGGCCGCCGTCCCCTCTGGACAGGGTCTTCAGTGGTACTATGAGGGCCTCCCCAAAGGCATGTCTATTCCCTGGGAGATCTGGATCGCTCCAGTTTTCTGGTGGATCACCGTCATTGCCGCCTTTTACGGCTGTTGCCTGTGCCTGATGGTCATTTTGCGTAAACAGTGGATCGAGCACGAGCGGATCGGATTCCCCCTGATGGAGATGCCTCTGGCCATTCTGGAAGAGACAGACAAAGAGGGCATCTTCTCCATTCCCATCCTGAACCAACGCATCTTCTGGATTGGATTTGGCCTCTCCGCAGGCATCATTCTCTGGAATATCATCTCCTATTTTAACCCAACAGTTCCCGTTATCCCGCATACCTCTGTGAACATCGAATTCGGACGGGTGTTTCCTCCCATCCGCACCAGACTCTACCCGATGGTCGTCGGCTTTGCCTATTTTATCAACCTGGACATCTCATTCAGCCTCTGGTTTTTCAACCTGGTCACCACCCTGGAAATCGGGGCCTTCAATGCGGTAGGCTACTCCGCAGGTGCCAGCGATGGCCTTGGAACCGACCCTCTTGCCATTGGCGCACAGGCCATGGGCGGCTTTATGGTCACCATTCTGACCGGTTTTTGGATGGCCCGAGAGCATCTTCAAAATGTAGTCCGCAAAGCATTTAAGGGAGACGACACGGTCGACGACTCCGACGAAATCATGGCCTATCGGACGGCCGTCTACGGATTCCTGGCCTGTAGCGCCTACCTGGCCTGCTGGCTTTTTGTCACAGGCATGGACATCCGCATGATTCCCATCTTCCTGTTCGGCGTGCTTGTCCTGTTCCTTGGCTTGACCCGCGTGATTGCCGAAACAGGCCTCATCTCCATTCGCGCTCCCTTGATGCCCCAGGAGTTGGCCTCTTATATTATGGGCACACAGGGCTTGTCCCAGCAGGCCATGGTCGGCGTTGCCTTCTCCTATTTCTGGGTCGGCGACACCAAAACCACCATGATGCCCGCCCTGGGCCACACAGTAAAGCTATTTGACACCCTTCATGCCCACAAACGACGGTTGCTCTGGTCCGTTCTGATTGCCATGGCTGTCGGCGTGATTGTCTCCTTCATTTACACCATCTACATCGGTTATACCTATGGCGCAGTCCATACAGGAGGGCTGACCAGTTACCCATGGGAAAACCTGGTCACCAAATCCAAATCGCCCTTCGGGGTCCGCTGGGAACCCCTCAATTTTATCGCCATAGGTGCGCTTGTGACCGCCTTTCTGATGGCCCTGCGCTACCGGTTCCCCTGGTGGCCCTGCCACCCCATCGGATTCGCTGCTGGATCGGTCTACCCCGTCAACATCGTCATTTTCCCCATCTTCGTCGCCTGGTTCCTAAAACTCCTCATCCTCAGGATGGGCGGGATTCAAACCTACCGATCCGGCCGCCCCTTTTTCATCGGATTGATCCTGGGGCATTTTGTAGGTGCCGGCATCTCTTTTATTGTGGATATGATCTGGTTTCCAGGCCAGGGTCACGCCATTCGATTTTCGGACTAAGAAACGCGAACTGAGAAACAGGGGACCCCTTACCACATCATGCCCTGAAAAGCCCTATGCCGAGGTTTCAATGCGCCTTCTTGCCCTCAACAAAAATCTCAAAGGCCGACCCGATCTGTACATGACGGTCGGCTATATCCTGATGATGGGGCTGCTGGCCTATGCGACCTTTGGTAGCCTTGCAAAATACGGATTCGTGTTCGAAGATCAGGTAGTAGTCCAGGGGGCCGAGATCGTTCTCACAAACCCGCTGTACATATTTTGGACCGAAGATTGGCCGGACCACCTCCCAAACTTTCCAGGACGTCCGACAGTGAGCCTGACCTTAGCCTTCGGGCGAATGCTGTTGGGGGAAAATCCGGCAGGCTACCATCTGCTTCTGGTCGGGTTGCACCTGATGGCCAGCCTCCTCCTGGCTTATACGGCCTGCCGACTGGGGATGGACCTGACCCTCAGCTTGATAGGAGGCCTATTTTTTTTGCTGCATGTGGGGCATTATTCCGCCATCCAGTGGATTAGCTGCATGGCCTATCCGATGGCGGTATGTTTTGGCCTGGGTACACTCTTGTGCCTCAACCGGGTGTTGCGTCAAGGCAGTATGAAATGGCTATTCGGATCATTTGTGTTACTCACCCTTGGGATGGGCGCACACGCCTCTGTGGTCGGCATCCCCCTTATTGGGATCTACCATGGGTGGTCCATGAAGTATCCCCGCGGTCGGATCATCTGGGTCGGGATCCCGCTGTTCCTGGTGTCTGTAGGACTGGCGGCACTGCTGCTGTGGATATACCCTGAAACAGATCAGGCTAGAGGATGGGGCCTGAAGTCCGGCACCGATTGGCACGCCTTCGAAAATGGGGTGGACCTTCTGGCACGGCTGATCGTCTGGGCTTTCTTCCTACGCGAACCTATGCTCGAGGGATACGATCCTGTACCCGTATGGCATATGGGCTTGGGTGCCTTTGTTGGATTCGGCCTGCTTTATCTTGTCTTACGCCGATCCCACCAGCCTGTTGCACTGTGGGCACTGTGGACTCTGCTCACGCTCGCACCCTTCATCCCGAGGTCCTTTGCCGTTTCCCGATATCTCTACCCGGCCTCAGCCGGATCGTCTATGGTGCTGTCCTGGATGATTGTCAATATCATAACCCTATGCGGCAAAAATTGGAAACCCACCATAAGACATGCCACGCTCGGCACGACCATCACCCTTCTGTCCTTGAGCTGCATCTCAGACCTGAAAAAATCTGAAGTATACGCCCTTTATTTTTCATCCCCAATGTTTGTCCTGAATCCAGATTATCAACCCGATGAGAAAAAGGAAAGTCAGTGGTTGGTCCGGGTTCTCACCCATCCGGGGCATGTATTGCTCTCGGGTCGTGATCTGGAGAAGATTGTGTTGCGTCTGGCCGACAATGGCCTGCCCATACCAGAGGAGGACTTACAAAAACTCACACACGCCTACTCACACACCCCCCAAATTCCTCTGCTGCTCACAAGCCTCTCGGCCTATGTGCAAGGGGACCTGGACATGCATCAGGAGGCAGAAGCAGATCTCTGGGAGGTCTTTGAGCACCTTTCCGAAAAGCACAAGAATCCCTATCGAGGCCTGGTCGCTGCCGCTTACAACAACGTATCCGCCAGCATCGTAGAAAGAAGGCAATACGACCGGGCTATTCAAATTTATTTGAAGGCGTTGCACTGGCAGCCAGTGTATGTTACTGCTCTTTTCAACCTGGGTAATCTGTGCCGACAACTGGGAGACTTTGAACGAGCCAGGGTGCTCTTTGAGCAAGTCCTCCTCATTCAGCCCGACCATGAATTGAGCCAGAAAGGACTGGCTGAAGTCACCCAACAAATGAAATAACACCACCACCTGCTTCAGGAACTGAAGGCATCCAAATGGCCTTCGTCCTACCCCTCACAAATCCTTTGCCTTCCTCTCTCGAGTCTACTATCATTGTGTTTAATAGCATATAAAATGTGTACCCCATCTACATTTTAAAAAGAACCGCGAAATGGCCCAAGTACCGGCCCAAACTCCGGCATCCTCTGAGCAAACGGAACCCAAACAGCATCCCGTTACCGCCCGCGCCATTGTCCTGGGTACGGCCTGTGTCACCTTCATGGCCTGGGGCGGCCACTACACCCGCAACATCGGACACACCACCAAAATGGCTCAGGACCACCTTCCCTGGGGGGTCATGGTGCCCTTCATTATCATTACGGTGGTTCTGAACAAACTGATCCAGAAAGTCCGCCCGCAGTCGATCCTGACCCGTTCCGAACTCCTGGTCATCTTTGCCATGGCCAGCATCGGGTCGGCCCTGCCCAGCTACTTTATGGCCCACCTACTGGCCAACATCGCCGCCCCCTATTATTTTCCCACGCCCGAAAACGGCTGGGCTACCGAGCTTCACCCCCACCTGGCCAGCTGGACCGTCGTAACCGACCTGACCGCCGTCCGATGGTTTTACGAAGGCCTGCCCGCCGGCGCTTCTATTCCATGGGGTGCCTGGATGACGCCCCTCTTCTGGCGGCTCTCTCTGGTCGCCGCCATCGGCTGTTTCTGCTACTGCGTAGTGGCCATCCTGCGCAAGCAATGGGTCGAACACGAGCGACTCACATTCCCCTTGATGGTTTTGCCGATGAACATGGCCGACCGTGAGCCAAAAGGCTTCTTCACAGTCGGCTTTTTGAACCTTCCCGTTTTCTGGATTGGGTTTGGTCTGGCCATTTTCCCAATTCTCTGGAACATCATCGGTTACTTTGTCCCCCTCTTTCCTCAAATCCCCCGTGAATTCGGCAGGCTGATCATCGGGCGAGAATTCCCCCCCATCGACACCCGATTTTATCCCGTCATCATCGGCGCTGCCTATTTTATCGAGCTCGACATCTCCTTCAGCATCATTGTCTTTTATCTCTTTCTCACATTCCAACTCGGGTTCCTTACCCGCCTTGGTTTTGAAACCGGACCGCCCCGAGGAGATACGTCTCAATTTGAAAACTGGCAGGGCCTGGGCGCCCTCTGTGTGATCATTCCCTGGGGTCTGTGGATGGCCCGGGGCCACCTGAAGGAAGTCTTCCGAAAAGCATTCCTGAACGACGCTTCGGTGGACGACAGCCGGGAACTTCTGCCTTATCGCACCGCCGTTTTTGCAGGCATTGCCAGCGCCCTCTACATCATCGGCTGGTGCATTGCCTCCGGAATGTCCGTCCCCATTGCGCTGGTCTTTCTGGGCCTGGTCCTCATCGTCTGGCTGGGCATCACCCGTATCACCATCGAATCGGGTCTCATCAGCTGCCGCACCATTCATGCCCAATTTGCCAGCTATCATGTGGTTGGCCTGACCAACTGGCATCCTGCCAGCATGGTGGCCATGGCTCTCACCCTCACCTGGCACCGGGATCTGAAAACCGCACTGATGGCCCCGATGGCCAATGCCACCAAACTGTTCGAAGACCTTCGCGTCGACCGCCTGCGCCTCACACTGGCCGTGGCCATCGCTGTTGCCGTTGTAGCCGGTGGCAGTGCTTATTATGCGATTGTGACCGGCTATGAAACCGGAGCTTTCAATTACGGAGGCATCTATAGCAACTCCGTGCAAAATACATTCAATGGTGCCGTCGCCCACATCCGGGACCCTTTTGGCCTCAAACGTGAAATGGCCCTGTGGTCCCTCCTGGGTGTTGCCACCACCGTCCTCACAGCCGTCCTGCGCTACTATTATCCCTGGTGGCCCCTGCATCCCATTGGCTTTGTCTCTGCCACTACCTATCCGGCCAACCGGACCATCTTTTCTATCTTCATCGCCTGGTTTGCCAAATTCGTCATCCTGCGCATCGGAGGAATCAGTCTATACCGAAAGGCTACTCCCTTCTTTTTGGGTCTAATGCTCGGTTACTTCACCGGCGTGGGCATCTCTTTTGTCATCGATACTATCTGGTTCCCCGAACGGGGCCACTCCCTTGCACTTTACTGATCCAGAAACAGTTGAAAAATTGAGCGAATGGAGAAAAAATGGATCCCTTGCGTGTTGGTATCATCGGAGCGGGTGGCCACGCCCAGAGCCACTTTGCCATGATTGCCAGCGAACCCGAAATGGACCTGATCGCCGTGGCCGAACTGGACCCTGACCGGCTGGCCAAAGCGCAGCAACAGCACCATCCACAGTCCGGGTTTTCGGACTACCGGGAAATGCTCGACAATTGTAACCTGGACGTGGTCTACGTGGAAACCATGCCCGGCCACGGCACTGCGATTGTTCTGGACTGCCTGGAGCGCGGCCTTCACACCTCCGTTGAAAAGCCTGTCGGGATGTCTTCACGAGAAGCCGAACAAATGCTGGCGGCTTCCCGGAAAAGTGCCGGAAAAGCCATTGTTTCAGTAAACCGCCGCTACATGCCCGAAGTTCTGGCCGTCAAAAACCTCGTTTTAGACCGGGGCGGGGCCGTCCACGTGGCGGCCACCTACAACAAGCCGCTCACACGATTGGGCATCGGAGAAATGGCAGACATCACCCCTCTCCCGCTTATCTGTGACGCCATTCACCACGTGGATCTGATCCGGTGGCTGGCCGGTCCTACCCTTGAAACAGCCGCCGACCCGATGACCGTCTACGCCGACTGTTGGCAGGGCGACCGCGAAGGCAGCTATCGCCACAATGCCACCGTCACCTTCCACACCGGCTGCAGGGGCGTGATGATGAGCCACTACGGTGTGGGCACACGCATTCAACGGGCAGAGTGTCACGCCGAAGATTTTTCGGCCTACCTGGACCTGACCGGCCGGGGAAAAGTCTGCGAGCTCTACGAAAACGGACAGGCGTATACCCAACCTCTGGACCTGGACGCTGTCGGCGGCCCCCATTTCAACGAAACCCGCCACTTTGTAACCTGCATTCGGGAAGACCGCACCCCGTGGAGCAATCTGGAAGACCTGGTCAAAACCATGAAATTCTGTGAGGTAATTGTTGAGGGGGTCAAAGGGACGGTTTGACCCAGGAGAAGATGCGTGCGTATCGATTTACAAAACACTGTTCATATCTTCAACGCCTTCCTTCCGGTATGATCGGAACAAGGCAAAATTCTACTCCTGCGAGGTGAATGATGAAAGTTGGCACGTTCATGATGCCGTTGCATCCGCCGGAAAAGGATCGGACGCAAACTTTCGAAGAGGACACAGAGTGCATCGTATTGGCAGATGAACTGGGCTTCAGTGAAGCCTGGATCGGTCAGCACCATACGGCGGCGTGGGAGCCCATTCCCTCCAACGACATCTTCATCGCCAACCTGCTGCCGCAAACGAAAAATATCCGCCTGGGCACGGGCGTGACGATCATCACTCAGCACCATCCGGCCAACGTCGCCGTCAGACTGGCCTATCTCGACCACTTGGCCAAGGGCCGGCTCAACGTCGGCTTTGGGCAGGGCGGCGTGCCGACCGATTGGGGGCTCTTCGAACTGCCAGATCCCGGGACGCAGGGACTGATGACTCTGGAGGCGATAGACATCGTTCTCAAGCTCTGGCAAGAGGAGGCACCATTCGAATTCAAGGGAGATTACTGGAACGTCAAGATCGACCGGAAAGTTCCGGAACTCGGCCTGGGAGAGCTGCTGAGGCCCTACCAGCAGCCGCACCCTCCGATCGCGATGAGCATCGTTAAGGAGGAGTCGATGGCCGCCAGCACCAGCGGTCAGAGAGGCTTCATTCCGATCAGCATCAACCTGGCGCCGGCCCACAAAGTGAAGCGGCAGTGGGAACTCTACTGTGAAGGCGCTGCCGAAGGAGGACAGCCCGAACCAGACCGTTCGATCTGGCGTATCTCCCGCAGCATATTCGTGGACGAATCCGACGAGGCGGCCCGAGAGCATGCCCTGAACGGCCCGTTCGCCGGGTCGCTCATGTACCTGCGTGGCATGCTCGCGATTGCCGGCATGCTGGATCTGCCGAAACAAGACGACAAGATGCCGGACGAAGCGGTCGACGCAGAATACATCATCGACAACATCGCCATCGTTGGTAGTGTCGACACGGTCACGCAGAAAATTCAGGATCTCTACGATGTCACCGGAGGTTTCGGCACGGTGTTGATGATCGCCCACGACTGGGACGACAAGACCAAGATGCGCAGGTCGATGGAGCTGATGGCCAAGGAGGTCATTCCGCAACTGCCCTGAGCAGAGTTTAAATCGCCGCTCACCCACACCCAACCCTGCCCCGGACGCTTCTCAGGAGATCGCACGTGCGTATCGATTGTCAGACCCATATCTTCCCGGCGGTTTATGCCGAAGTCCTGGCCCGAAATCCGCAGTCGCCCCAGGCGGATCTGCAAGATGACGGGTGTATCATCACCTATGGTGACCTTCAGGCATTCAATCTGAAATACGAAACCTACAGCCTGAACAAAAAAATCCGGGACATGGACGCTGCCGGCATCGACATCAGCCTCCTGAGCGTCAACATGCCCGGCCCCGAATCCCTGGTCCCGGAACTGGGCGTGGAGGGCGCCAGGGTCAGTAACGACGCCCTGGCCGAAGCCGCACAGAAACACCCGGATCGCCTGCTGGGCCTTGCCTCGCTTCCCTGGCAGGATGTACCTTCCGCCCTTGCAGAGATGGATCGGGCAATTGGGCAACTGGGCTTTCGAGGCATCATGCTCTATGCCCATACCTCAGGAGAGCCGATTGATTCTACCGTGTATGACCCCATCTATAATCGGGCGGCCGAACTGGATGTCCCGGTTGTGCTTCATCCCACCGTACCGCCCTGGGGTGAACCGCTCAAAGAATATTCCATGATCCCGATGGTCGGTCTGATGGTACATCAAAGCTTTGCAATGCTGCGCCTGATCCTGGGCGGAGTCCTCGAGCGCCATCCTAAATTGAAAATCGTCCAACCGCACTGCGGCGGCATCTTGCCCTATCTCTGGGGTCGTGTCGAAAACCAGACCGAAATCATGGGCCGGGGTCGGGACAATATCACGCGTCCTGTGGGCGACTATTACCACAGTGTCTATTTCGATATCGTCTCGCCATCCCCGCTTGCCCTGCGCTACATCTATGACTTTGCAAGCCCCGACCGGCTGCTCTTCGCCACCGATCATCCCTGGGTGGACATGAACCTTCTGATCAACCTGGTCACCGAAATGGATATCCCTGAAGGGGACAAAGACAGGATCTTTGGCACCAACGCGCAAACCCTGTTCAAAATCGACTGAAAAAGAGGGCGCACCATGTCACATTCCCGCATCGACGACCGCGATTGGTCTGCTTTAACCCTGGGCGAGCGCATCCGCCAGATCGAGGTCGAAGGCTACCTTCTCATCCCCGGCCTGCTCACCCCCGAACACCTTGCCTGCCTCAGGGCCGAAACGGCCAAGCTGGAAACGACGCCGGTGGACTACAGCGTTCACCAGAGAGGCTGTCCGAACCTCCAGTTCAGGGGCGGTCCACTCACCGAGCTCATTGCGCACCCCCCTACCATCGCCTTCCTCAAAGAGCTCCTGGGCGACGAGATCCTGTTGTCGCACTACGGCTACGCCCGCTCTGAGCCCGGCCACCCCGGCATCAGCCTTCACACCGATGGCCAGCCCTACGGCTCTCAAATCTTCGGTTGGGAAGGTAGCGTGCCGGTCATGGTTCGCGTGCTTTATTACCTGGAAGACCTCACCCCTGAAGTGTCGCCCTTCCGCGTGGTGCCCCACTCCCATCTCTCGCTCCACAAAGATGGAAATCCCTATCAGCGTTTCGAAGCCCACCCCGAAGAAATTATGGTTACTGCAAAAGCCGGTTCGGCCGTCCTGATCCATCACAAAGTCTTTCACGGCAACTACCCCAACGTCGGGGACTACCCCCGCCAGATGCTGGCCATCGCCTATCGGCCGGCCTGGGCGGGTCCCGTTGATACGGTTGACCAGTGGGACCCTGACGCCGTCGCCAAACTTCCCGATACTGTGAAGTCCTTTTTCGGAGACCGCAACCTGCGCCACTGGGATTTCGGTGGCGGCAACAAACCCCCAAACATGCGTTCCGAAGCCCCCGGCATCAACCCCAACCGATGGGAACGCTTCTAACAAAAAAACCCCGGACCCATCGATGCCAAGGAACGCTTTTTCTGGAACTTCACCGCCTAGCTGATGTCTAAGAGCCGGCCAAGGAGCAGCCTTGAAAATTGCCTCAATTGAACCCATCTCCGTCAGTGTGCCCTACCACCACCGCGAAACCAGCTCTCGGGTACAGCGCGACGGAGTCACCGCTGTCCTGGTCAAAATCACGACGGATAATGGGCTGGTCGGCTGGGGCGAAAGCTGCCCCGGTCCCAATGTAGAAAGCGTCTATGAAACCGTCCGGTCCGCCGTGCCCCTCTTCACCGGACGCAATCCCTGGGACAGAGAAGCCATTGCCGCCGACTTCTTCGAAACCGCCCACTGGTACAACCGCGAAATGACCGGCAATTTCGCTTTTGCCGGCATTGACATGGCCCTCAACGACCTTTGCGCTAAAGCCTGTGGTCAACCGCTCTACAATCTTTTCGGCGGCCTCAGACGAACCTCGGTAGATTATTTCTGTTACCTGGCTTACGCCACCCCCGAAGAGGTCGCCGCACAGGCACGCCGGGGCCTTGAAATGGGCTACACCGTCTTCTACATCAAAGTTGGCATCAATTTTCATGCCGAAATCGAGATGGTCGCCGCCCTGCGGGGGGCCATTGGTCCAGACCGTAAAATCCGCATCGATGCCAACGGCTCCTGGTCTGTCAACGAAGCAGTGCGCTACCTGGCCGAATTCGACCGCTACCGCATCGACTTTGCCGAACAACCTGTCTGGCCCGAACCCATCCGCAACATGGTCGAAATCCGCAGCCGCACGCCAGTAGCCATTTGCGCCAACGAGGGTCTCTGGCGTCTCTGCGACGTCCACCAGGTCATCCATCACCGGGCCGCCGATGTACTCTGCTTCAGTAGCAACTGGGTCGGCACTCTCTCCCAGTTTCACCGACTCAGCCACCAGGCCCACCTGGAAGGCCTCAAAGTCTGTCGGCACACCCACGGCGAACTCGGGTTGATGGCCGCTGCTTCCCACCACGTCTGCCTCACCCTTCCCAACCTGGTGGACGGCAACCAGCAGACAGCCGAAATGCTGGCCGATGACATCCTCACCGAACCCCTGCCCATTGCCACAAGCGCCACCTGGGGCGTGCCGCAGGGCATCGGTCTGTGTGTAGCGGTGGATGAAGACAAGGTCAGAAAGTACAACCAGCTCTACGAAACCCAGGGCCAGTTTCTCCCCTACAACTCCGACATGTTTAAGAGCGACTGAGAAATGAACCGAAGTGTTCCTTTAGGCGATCTTGACCTGATCAACTACCACCAACAGGGCTACCTGATTCTCCGTGAGGCATTCACCTCCGAGCGCATACAAGCCCTTCTGGATGCCGTAAACCGACTCATCGACCGGGCTCTGTCCGGAAACCCGGAACTGCGCTGGATGGATCGGGAAAACAGACTCCCAGCTCGAACAGGTCACTTGCTGCACCCCGAAAAATATGACCCCGCCTTCGCCGAATGGCTAAACGACGACCTGGCCCCACAGATCGAAGCTCTCCTGAGCGACTGTCCGGCCAGACACAGCCTTTTTGGCATGCTGGCCAGCGGTGGCGGACAGCCTTACTGCCAGAAATGGCACCGCGACATTGGAAAGCCCGGCGTCCCTGGCGAGGCGGACTTTCTAAAGCGATTTCACGGCAAATTCGTCCAATTCAATGCCCCGCTGCTCGCGGGAGACCGGTTTTTGAACATTGTGCCTGCCAGTCACCTTCGTGATTCAACACCGGAGGAAATCCGGGCCTCCGCAGACGGTGATCAGGCCGATATGCCCGGTGCGCTGATTGTGGAACTCGAGCCCGGCGACATCGTCTATTACAATGCGAATCTCTGGCACCGGGGTTGGAATCCAGAGGGCATCAACCGCTGGACCTTACACTGTGCATTCTGGCAATCGAAATACCCAGTGATGAAACACGAGCACGGGCAGCGCGAAGCCTTCCTCACGCCAGGTTATCTCGACCAACTCCCGCCGATGACCCGAAAATATATCGAGCGCTATCTGGATCGCTATCCCGAAGGCGAGCCCAAAACGCTTCTGGAACTCTAACGGGGGACATTGTGACCACAGAACTCAGAGGGCATATTAAACGCTGCCTGGACCGTTTTCGTTCCGGAGACCTGACCGAAAAAGACCTCCAGAATGTGCTGGACCTCCTCGATGCCCAAGAAGCCAGTAAATCTCGCCAGAGCCTGCTTTACCTCCAGGCAAGCAATTCCAGCCCCTATGGCGAGGTTATTGGCATCAGCATCTATGAAGAAGGGAAAGACAGGGAGGGAGTAGACGAAAACGGCGACTTTCTCTACACCACCATCCAGGAAGCCCTGGAAGACGGCTGGCGCATCATTAAGTTCCCGGAAATGGTCCTGGCAATGGACGACCAGAACAACTATGGCCTGGGCTACGAATTCATTCTCGAACGGTGGAGATAACAGATGGCATCCAGCGCCCCTTACAATGCAACACACGACTGCGACCCCACCCTGGACGACCAAGGGGTCATCGACTTCTGCCGGAACGGCTACCTGATGCTCCCCGGGGTCGTTCCCGAAGAGATCAATCAGAAGGTGGTGGACTTCCTGGACCATGAAGACGACACCTATGAGCCCACCCCCATTATGAAACAGGACTGGTTTGTGGAAAGCGTGTTGCTCAACCCCCAAGCAGCTGGTGCCGTTCGTTCGCTTTTGGGCACCAACTTCACCCTTCCGGCCATTATCAGCAACCACCGCGGGGCCCTGCCATTTGAAGGGCAGCGCTGGCACCGAGACGGCGGATCACTCTATTCCCACACCCTCGAATACCTTCAGGTCTTCTACATCCCCGAACCCTGCACCGAAGACATGGGGCCCACCGAACTCCTGCCAGGTTCCCACTTCATGCGTACCAAGGGACCGCTGATGGCGCATTATGGCAAAATTGCGGGCACCGTCCCCGCGACAGGTCCGGCCGGCACCATTTACCTCACCATTTACAACATCTGGCATCGGCGCAGCCGGGCAACATCGAAGGCGCGTTTCAAGAGCAAATATCGTAACTTGCTCAAATACAACTACTGGCGGACCGAGCCCCCGAAGCGCGATTGGATCGTCGATCCAGACCTGGACTTTAACCGGATCGACTTCAATCCGTCGGCCGGTCACTTCGAACAATTCCAGGGCGGCATTGCCGCCGCCCGGATGTTCTGCTGGCTCTCTGGAATCGAAGATCAGTACACCAAACGCGGCGGGCAGTGCTGGCCGGTTGCCCCAACCGTGCGTGATGGCGCCAATCAGATGGGCGTTCCAGCCCCGCTTCAAAACTCAGATAGAGAATCGTCTCACACGATTTAGGAAAAAGGCAGGAGCTTCCCTTGAAAATCCCAATCCTTTACGGCCCCAGAGATCTGCGTATCGAAGAACAGCCTCTGGACACCGATCATCTTGAGCCCGATGAGCTCTGGATCGAGACCGAAATCACCGCCTTCAAAATCGGTACAGATCGAGGAAACTACGAAGGAGCCGAGCAAGTTCCGGGCGCACCCGACTACCCCAGGTGGGTCGGTGACAGCAATCTGGGTGTGGTGCGAGGCATTGGACAAGGCGTCACCCGGTTCCAGGTTGGAGATCGCGTCGTCACCCGCCAGGCCCATCAGTCTGAATATATCACCAGAGAATCGGCCAGCATCGTCAAGGTCCCGGAAGGCGCCCATCCCGAAGATGCCGTGTTTGCTCACCTGTATGCGCTCAGTGCCCTGTGTTACCACAAAGCCCATTTTGTCCCGGGAGAAAATGTTGCCGTTGTCGGACTGGGGGTGCTCGGTCTAGGCGCCGTTGCCCTGGGCCCCCTTTTTGGCGCCCGGGTGGTTGGCATTGGAAATAGCCCCGTACGGCTGGAGATGAATGAACGTATGGGAGCACACGCTGGTTTTCTATACGACGACCCGGACCTGGAAGCCAAACTGGATGATTTTACCGGAGGCGCCGGAATCGATCTGGTCATCCTCACGGCCAACCCCTGGCCGGCTTATCGCACGTCGGTCGAAATTGTCCGGCCCGACGGTCGGGTGTCCATCGTCAGCCTTATGGGTCGTGGAGAGCCTTCACTGGACTTCAATCCCCTGGCCATGGAATGGTTTTATGCCAAAGGGATTTCCCTGATCGCCGTTTCCGGTCCCCCGGCTGACCTCTATCCCAACACCCGACAGCCGTCTTTGGAAGAGAATCGTTTCTCGGCAGAACGCACTTGCGCCCACGTCCTCTCTCTGATGGCCGAGGGCCGCTTGGAACCCAAACGGCTGATCACCCACCGCTTCCACTATAGCGAAATGGTCCAGGCCTACGAGATGGCCTACCACCGGGAAAAAAACATGCTGGGCGTTGTTTTCAACTGGAAGGATTAAACGGATGCAACCCTCTGATCCTCCCGTTCGGGTGGGCATCGTCGGGTGCGGCTCTTTTGGCCAGGGCGCCTATGCCCGCAACGTCGTCA